>CAXNFL010000042.1:0-11332 GCA_964201555.1 Kiritimatiellia bacterium | reverse complement strand
CCAGGTACCAGTCGCAGAACTGGTGCCAGACGAACTCGTAGAGATCGTGCGCGGCATCGTTGAAGCGAAACTTCTCCAGGTTTCCGGTGCACGAGGCGACCGTTTCCTGGAGCCGGAACAGGATCTGCCGGTCATCGTCGCTCAACAGGGCCGGATCGAGCTTCGGATCCAGGGCGTCCGGGGCCAGGGCCTTGCCATGCATCTGCATGAAGCGGGAGGCGTTCCAGATCTTGGTGCCGAAGTTGCGGCCGATCTCGAACTTCTCCTTGTTCACATAGACGTCCTGCCCGGTGGCCGTCAGCATCATGAGGCTGAAGCGCAGCGCGTCGGCGCTGGTGTCGCGGATGATGTCGCGCGGGTCGATCGAGTTCCCCAGGCTCTTGCTCATCTTCCGGCCCTTGTCGTCGCGCACGGTGCCGTGGATGTAGATCTCCCGGAAGGGAATGTCGCCCATGAACTCGAAGCCGGCCATGATCATGCGGGCGACCCAGAAGAAGATGATCTCCGAGGCGGTCACCAGCGTGTGGGTCGGGTAATAAAAGGCCAGGTCGGGATTCTTGTCCGGCCAGCCGAACGTGCTGAACGGCCAGAGCCAGGAGGAGAACCAGGTGTCCAGCACATCCTCGTCCTGCGTGATCTGCGTGCTCTTGCAGGTGGGGCAGGTCTCCGGCTTGGACACGGCGGCCCACTCCTTGCCGCAGTCGATGCAGGTGTAGACCGGGATCCGGTGGCCCCACCAGATCTGGCGCGAGATGCACCAGTCGCGGATGTTCTCCATCCAGTCGAGGTACACCTTCGTCCAGCGGTCCGGGATGAACCGGATGCGGCCGTCGCGCACGGCCTCGATGGCCGGCCCGGCCAGGGGCTTCATGTTCACGAACCACTGGGGCGAAAGCCGGGGCTCCACCACCGTGTCGCACCGGTAGCAGCGGCCCACGGCGTGCTTGTGCGGATCGGTTTTCTCCATCAGGCCGGCGGCTTCCAGGTCCTCGAGGATCTTCTTGCGGCACTCGAAGCGGTCCAGCCCGGCGTAGGGCCCGGCCGCCTCGTTCATGCGGGCGTCGCCGTGCATGACGTTGATCTGCTCCAGCTTGTGCCGCTGGCCCATCTCGTAGTCGTTCGGGTCGTGCGCCGGGGTCACCTTCACCGCGCCCGTTCCGAATTTCGGGTCAACAAAGGAGTCGGCGACGACCGGGATGATTCGGCCCAGCACCGGCAGCACCAGGTTCTGCCCCACCAGCGAGGCGTACCGGGGATCGTCGGGGCTGACCGCCACGGCGGAGTCGCCCAGCAGGGTCTCGGGCCGGGTGGTGGCCACCACCACGAACTCGCGGTCGGCCGTCGGCTTCTCGAGCCGGTAGCGGATGTGGTAGAGCTTGCCGTCCGACTCGCGGTGCTCGCTCTCCTCGTCGGAAAGGGCGGTCTGGCAGCGCGGGCACCAGTTGATGATGCGGTTGCCGCGGTAGATCAGCCCCTTGTCGTAGAGGCGCACGAACACCTCGGTCACGGCACGGCTCAGGCCCTCGTCCATGGTGAAGCGCTCGCGCTCCCAGTCGCACGCGGAGCCCATCTGCTTGAGCTGGCTGATGATGGTGCCGCCGTACTCCTCTTTCCACGACCAGACCCGCTCCACGAAGGCTTCGCGGCCCAGCTTTTCGCGGGTGAGGTTTTCCTTCTTCAGCGCGCGCTCCACCACGTTCTGCGTGGCGATGCCGGCGTGGTCGGTGCCCGGCAGCCAGACCGTGTTGCGGCCCTCCATGCGATGCCAGCGGACCAGGATGTCCTGCAGGGTGTTGTTGAGCGCATGCCCCATGTGGAGGATGCCGGTCACGTTGGGCGGCGGGATCACGATGCAGTACGGATCGCCCCCGCGCGCGGAGTCCCCGTGGTAGTGGCCCTTCTCCAGGGCCCGGGCGTACCACTTCGTCTCCACGGCCTTCGCCTCGTACGCCTTGTCCAGCTCCTTCATGACGGCTCCACTTCGAAAAAGGCTTCATACAGGGCCTTGACCGCCTTCTTGCGGTCCCCGTCCTTGACGCCGAACATCATGCTGATCTCCGACGCGCCCTGATTCATCATTTCAATGTTCACCCCGGCCTGGGCCAGGGCCGCGGTGGCGCGCTTCGCCAGTCCGACGGTGTAGCGCATCCCCTCGCCCACGACCATGATCAGGGCCAGCCCCTGCTCAAACTCGGCGTCGTCGGCCTTCAGCTCGCCCTTGCAGCGGGCCAGGATATGCTGCTTCCGGGCCTCGTTCAGGGTGGACTCGCGGATCACCACCGAGATGTTGTCGATGCCGGAGGGCACGTGCTCGTAGGAAAGCCCTTCGTCCTCGACGATCTGCAGCAGCCGCCGGCCGAAGCCGATCTCGCGGTTCATCAGGTACTTGTCCAGCGAAAGCGTGCAGAAGCCGTCCGCGCTGGCGATGCCCACCACGCCGCCCGAGGTGTAGGAGCGGGTCGGAACGATGCGGGTGCCGGGCGCCTCCGGCCGGTTCGTGTTCTTGATGCAGATCGGGATGTGGGCCTGCACGGCCGGCACGATCGCCTCATCATGGAACACACCGAACCCGGCGTACGCCAGCTCGCGCATCTCGCGATAGGTCAGCAGCTCGATGGCCCGGGCCCCCGGCACAATCCGGGGATCCACGGCGAAGACGCTGTCGACATCCGTGAAGTTCTCGTACTCCGAGGCCTTGACCGCGGCCGCCAGGATGGCGCCCGTGATGTCGGAGCCGCCCCGGGGAAAGGTCACCGTCCCGCCCGTCCGCGTGCAGCCGAAGAAGCCCGGAAACACAATCACCTCGCGGGTGTCGGCCAGGGACTTGGCCAGGTTGGGATAGGACTCCGGCAGCACCATGGCGTTGCCGGGATCGTCGGACAGGATCAGCCCGGCGTCGCGCGGGCTCAGGTAACGCGACGGCAGCCCCATCTTGTTGAAGGCGGCGGCCGCGATGCGGGCGCTGTTGTCCTCGCCGGCGGCCTTGAGCAGGTCGAGGAACAGGCCGCGGTGCGAGCGGTCCGAATCCAGGCGGCCGCGCAGGTCGGCTTCAATCTCGCGGCTCACCGACTCGGGAAGGTCCAGGTCGCGCTGGATCTCGGCATAACGCCCCGCCACGGCCGCCAGCTCGGCGTCCGTGGGGTGGCCGGCCAGCCGGGCTTCGGCGAGCGCGATCAGCAGGTCCGTGACCTTGGTGTCCTTCGCGTGACGCTTGCCGGGCGCGGAAACAACCACGATCCGCCGGGCGGAGTCGGCCTTGACGATGGAAAACACCTTCTTGAGCTGGCCGGCGTCGGCCAGCGAGGTGCCCCCGAACTTTGCCACTTTCACATTTTTCATGGGCTACTTCTCCGCTCCCAGGTCTTCGATCCGCATCCGCACGGGATCCCCGCTGGTGACATTCAACGCCTTGATCGCCTCCAGGGCGGCCATGCAGTCCGACTCCTTGGCCCGGTGCGTCACCAGGACCACGGGCACGTGCTTGCCGGCCTGCGACTCCTTCTGCATGACGGAGGCCAGGCTGATCTGGTGCTGGCCGAACACGGCCGCGATCTGGCCCATCACGCCGGGCTTGTCCAGCAGGGCGAAGCGGATATAGAAGCGGCTGACGACCTCGCCCATCGACTGGCACACCGGCGCGGGGCCGCCCGAGAAGACGGGCGGCGGCGGGGTGCCGCTGGCGATGGCCATGCCGATGTCGGCCAGGTCGCTCACCACGGCGCTGCCGGTGGGCAGGCGTCCGGCTCCGCGACCGTAATACATCGTCTGGCCGGCCATGTCGCCCTCCACCATGACGGCGTTGAAGACGCCGGAGACGGAGGCGAGCAGGGAGTCGGCCGGAATCAGGGCCGGATGCACGCGCACTTCCACGTTGTCGTCGTTCAGCTTGATCACGGCGAGCAGCTTGATGCGGTAGCCAAGGCCCTTGGCGTATTCCATGTCGGCCTTGGCCAGCCCGCGGATGCCTTCCACGAACACCGCGCTCATGGGGAACGGGCCGCCGCAGGCCAGCGAGGCCAAAATGGCCGCCTTGTGCGCCGTGTCGAAGCCGTCGATGTCGAGAGCGGGGTTGGCCTCGGCGTAACCGGCGGCCTGGGCTTCCTTCAGGGCGTGCTCGAAGGTGACCTGCTCGCGCTCCATCTTGGTGAGGATGAAATTGCAGGTGCCGTTCAGGATGCCGTAGAGGCGCTGGAACCGGTTGGCCACCAGGCCCTCGCGGATGGCGCGGATGATCGGGATGGTGCCCGCCACGCTGGCTTCGAAGCCGACGGAAAGCTTCTGGCGCTCGGCCAGGGCGAAGATCTCGCTGCCGTACTCGGCCAGCAGCGCCTTGTTGGCGGTGACCACGGACTTGCCGTTCTGCAGGGCCTTGATGACGACTTCCTTGGCGAAGCCCTTGCCGCCCACCAGCTCGATGATGATGTCGATGGAGGGATCGGTGAGGAGGGACAGGCCGTCGCGGGTCATGATGGCGGGATCCACGGTCACGCCGCGGTCGCGCTCCAGGTCCACATCGGCGATCTTGCGGAGCACCAGCTTGACGCCCGTGCGGGCGGCGATGCGGTCGCCGTTTTTCTGAAGGCATTCCACGACGCCGGCGCCCACGGTGCCGAAGCCGATCAATCCAATTCCGATCTCTTTCACAACTCCCCCTGATCCTGGCTGAATAAAGGGTCCGCCCCAAAGGGGACGGGACCCGACGAATCGCTATTTATACTAAAAATAAAGAGGGGGTTACAATGGTAAAAACGACGTTATTTTGCCGCGGGGGTCGCATTCGACACGGGCGCCGGCTTGGGCTTGAGATCCTCGGCCATGGTCCGGATCTTGGGCATGACGCGCAGCATGACCTTCTGGTTCATCGCCATGGAGCGCTTCATCAGCTCCGGCTGCTTATCGACAAAGGACTGGCCCGCAGGCGAGCGGTAGAAGGTGATGATGTCCTTCATCTCCTGCTCGGTGAACGTTTCGGCATAGAGGGTGATGAAATCATCCTTCATCTTGTCCCAGCTGAACTCCTCGGCCATCAGGTCCATCATCTTCTGGATCTGGGAGTGGACGTCGGGGGGCATATTGGTTTGGCCCGCCAGGCCGGTCATCTGCTTGATCTGGCCGGGAATCATCTGCTTCACGTTATCAAACGAATTCGCAATCATCTCTGGCGTCTTCATCACGTTCAGCAGCTCTTCCGCCGCGGCCCGCCGCGCGTCCGTGGCCTCCGCCAGCACCGAGCCCGCCAGCACACTCAAAACGGCCATCGCAGCAAGTGTCCATTTTTTCATAAACAGTCCTTTCATGTGCGGAAAAATTAGCATCTTTCACCAGCCCTGTCGCTTGAAAAGAACCAAGCCTCAATCGCGCGAGACAGCGTCTGTTATCCGTGTGATCCGTGTCATCCGTGGTTGGTTTATAAACACAGCCTATCACTTTTTCTTGAACAACGGTTTCAAGAAGCGGCCGGTGTGCGACGCCTTCACCCTGGCCACGGCCTCCGGCGGACCCTCCGCCACGATGCGCCCGCCGCCGGCCCCGCCTTCCGGCCCCAGGTCGATCACCCAGTCCGCCTCGGCGATCACATCCATCTGGTGCTCGATCACCAGGACGGTGTGCCCCGCCTCCACCAGCCGGTGCAGCACATGCAGCAGCATCTTGATGTCGGCCAAGTGCAGCCCCACGGTCGGCTCATCCAGCACATACAACGTGCCGCCCGGCTTGCGGCGGTTCGACTCCGCCGTGCCGCCCGCCAGCTCCGTGACCAGCTTGATCCGCTGCGCCTCGCCGCCGCTCAGCGTGGGGCTCGCCTGCCCCAGGGTCAGGTACCCCAACCCCACGTCCTGCATCAGCCGCAGCGGCCGGTGAATCGCCGGATGGGCCTCGAAGAACGGCGCGGCCTCGTCCACGCTCATGCGCAGCACCTCGCCCACCGTCTTCCCCTTGTACCGCAACGCCAGCGTCTCCGCGCCAAAGCGCGCACCGCCGCACTCGTCGCACGGCACCGTCACATCCGGCAGGAAGCTCATCTCGATCTTCTTCACGCCCTGCCCCTCGCACGCCTCGCAGCGGCCGCCCGACACGTTGAACGAAAAGCGGCCCGGCGCATACCCGCGCATCCGCGCCTCGGGCAGCGCCGCAAACAGCCGGCGGATATCGTCCCAGAACCCCACATACGTGGCCGGACACGAGCGCGGCGTCTTGCCGATCGGCGTCTGATCCACCTCCGTCACGCGCCGCAAACTTTCAAAGCCCTCCACCGCCCTGCAGCCGCGCAGCACCGGCTTCCGCCCCTCGGCGTTGATCAGCAGCCGGCGCAGGTTATCGTGCAGCACATGGCGCACCAGCGTGCTCTTGCCGCTGCCGCTCACGCCCGTCACCGCCACCAGCCGCCCCAGCGGAACCCGCACGTCGAGATTCCGGAGATTGTGCATCTGCGCGCCCCGGATCCACAGCGACACGTCCTGCTTGCCCACCGCGCGCCGCTCGCCGGACAGGGGATGCTTCATGGGCTTGCGCAGGCAGGCGCCGGTGACCGAATCCGCGTGCTTCATCAGCTCGCCCACCCGCCCCGCCGCCACCACGTGGCCGCCCTCGGAGCCCGCGCCGGGCCCCAGGTCGATCACATGGTCGGCCTGGCGGATCGTCTCCTCGTCATGCTCCACCACCACGATGGTGTTGCCCTTGCGCTCCAGGCTCCGCAGGGTGTCGATCAGCATCTGGTTGTCGCGCGCATGCAGGCCGATGGTCGGCTCGTCGAGGATGTAGCAGACCCCGCGCAGGTTGGAGCCCAGCTGGGCGGCCAGCCGGATCCGCTGCGCCTCGCCGCCGCTCAGCGTAGGCGCGGCGCGATCAAGCGTCAGGTACGGCAGCCCCACTTCGCTCAGGAAGCCAAGCCGCGACAGGATCTCCGCCACGATATCCCGCGCAATCCCCTTCTCGCGCTTGTTCAGGGCCAGCCCACGGAACCAGGCTTCCGACTCCTTCACCGTCAGCCCGGCCAGGGCGGCAATGTTGCGATCCCGGAACTGGACGGCCAGCGCCTCCGGCTTCAGCCGCTTGCCGTGGCAGGCGGGACAATCCCGCTCCACCCCCTCATACCAGGCGTTCCACCAGATCTCCTCGCCCGTCTGCTCCTCGTCAAAGCCCTCCAGCTCCACGCCGGTGCCGTAGCAATGATCGCACCAGCCGTGCTTGGAGTTATAGGAGAAGAGGCGCGGATCCAGCTCCTCGAAGCTCCGCCCGCAGGAGGGGCACGCCCGCTTGCTCGAATAGAGCGTTTCTTTCCGGCTGCCCTTGTCGATCGGCGCCGCGATGACCGTTCCCTTGCCGTGCTCCAGGGCGAGGGCCAGCAGGGCGTGCAGCTCCTTCTCCGCCGCCGGGGTCACGCGCATCTCCCCCACGGGCAGCTCGAGGTTGTGTTCCTTGAATCGATCCAACCGGGGCCAGGGCGTCACCGGCGTCATCACGCCGTCCACGCGCAGGGCCTCGAAGCCGTGCCCCTCCGCCCACTCGGCCAGGTCGGTGTAGTAGCCCTTGCGCGCCACCACCAGGGGGGCCAGCAGGCGGATCCGCCGGCCGCGGTAGGCCGCCATCAGCGAGGCCAGGATCATGTCCGCCGTCTGCGGCAGGATCGCCTCGTGGCAGTCGGGGCAATAGGGCACGCCCAGCTTGACGTAGAGAAGGCGCATGAAATGATAGAGCTCGGTGACCGTGGCGACGGTGCTCTTGCGGCCGCCGCGGCTGGTCCGCTGCTCGATGGCCACGGTGGGCGGAATGCCGGTGATGGAATCCACCTCCGGCCGCGAGGCCGGCTGCACGAACTGCCGGGCATAGGCGTTGAGCGACTCCAGGTAGCGCCGCTGCCCCTCGGCGAACAGGATATCGAAGGCCAGCGTGCTCTTGCCGCTGCCGCTGATGCCCGTGATGACCGTGAAGGCGTCGCGGGGAATATCGACATCCATGTTCTTGAGGTTGTGCTCGCGCGCGCCCCGGATCCGCACCGCGGCCGGCGCCGCGAGATAGGCCACCCGCTCCTCGGCCGCCATCGGCAGGGCCCCGCGCCCGCCAGCGGCCTCTTCCTCCGCCCGGCGGAGCTCCCGGCCCGTGTGGCTCGCCTCGCAGGCCATCACCGCCTCCGGCGGGCCCGCGCAGACCAGCTCGCCGCCGGCGTTGCCGCCCTCGGGGCCCAGGTCGACGATCCAGTCCGCCGCCCGGATCACATCCAGGTTGTGCTCGATCACCACCAGCGAGTGACCTTCCGCAAGCAGGCGGCGAAAGGCCTTGAGCAGCACGGCGATGTCGTCGAAGTGCAGCCCCGTGGTGGGCTCGTCGAAAAGGAATAGAAGGGGCTTGCCGCCCCCGCCCGCGCCGACCAGGTAGCCGGCCAGCTTCAGCCGCTGGGCCTCGCCGCCGCTGAGGGTCGGCACCGGCTGCCCCAGCCGCAGGTAGCCCAGCCCGACCTCGCGCAGGGGCGAGAGCGCGCGGCTTACCTCGGGCGACTTCGCAAAAAAGGAACACGCCTCCTCCACCGTCATCTCCAGCAGGTCGGCGATGGAGGCGTCGGCCCGTCCGGCCCCCTGCCCGGGGACGCGGACCTCCATGATCTCGGGGCGGAACCGGCGGCCGTCGCAGACGGCGCAGCGCAGGTAGACGTCGCTCAGGAACTGCATCTCGATGTGCTCGAAGCCGTTCCCGCCGCAGGCCGGACAGCGGCCCGTGCCGGCGTTGAAGCTGAACGTGCCGGTCGTGTAGCCCCGCTCCTTCGAAAGCGGCGCCTTGGCGAAAATGGCGCGGATGGCGTCCCACGCGCCCACGTAGCTGGCCGGGTTGGAGCGGGTGGTCTTGCCGATGGGCGACTGATCCACCAGCACCACGTCCCCGAAGCTTTCCCAGCCTTTCAGGCCGCCATGCGCGCCGGGGGAATCGGCCGGCTTGTGCAGCTGTTTGCGCAGGGCGGGATAGCAGATGTCGTGAATCAGGGTCGATTTGCCGGAGCCGCTCACGCCGGTCACGCAGACCAGCCGGTTATGAGGAAGGAGAACGTCAATGCCCTTGAGGTTATGCTCGGCCGCCCCTTCGATGACCAGGGCGGGATGGCCGGCCGGCACGGGCCGGCGCGCGTCGGGATCGGTCTCCACCTGCAGCCGGCCGGCCAGGTAGCCGCCGGTGCGGGAGGCGCGGCAGGCATCGAGTCCCGCCAGCGGGCCGTCATAAACCACGCTGCCGCCCCTCTCGCCGGGGCCGGGGCCCATATCAAGCAGGCGGTCCGAGGCGCGGATGAGGTCGGGATCGTGCTCCACCACAAGCAGCGAGTTGCCGGCGTCGCGCAGCCGCCTCAAGATCCGGATCAGGCGCCGGATATCGCGCGGGTGCAGGCCGATGCTGGGCTCGTCGAGCACGAACAGGGTATTGACCAGCGAGGTGCCGAGGGCCGTGGTGAGGTTGATCCGCTGCACCTCGCCGCCGCTCAGGGTGCGCGACTGGCGATCCAGGGTCAGGTAGCCCAGCCCCACTTCGACCAGATAGGCCAGGCGGGTGCGGATTTCGCCCAGCAGCTGCTCGGTCGCCTCGTCGTGCGGCTTGGGCAGCGCCAGCTTCTTGAAGAACTCATGCGCCTGGTCGATGGGCAGCAGCATGATATCACGAATGCTCCGCTTCTCCTCGCCCAGCCGCCACCAGAGGGCTTCGGGCTTCAGCCGCGCGCCTTCGCAGACGGGACAGGGCCCGTAGGTGCGGTATTTGGAGAGCAGCACCCGGATGTGCATCTTGTAGCTGCGGCCTTCCAGCCAGACGAAGAAGCGTTTGATCCCGTACCAGACGCCGGCATCCCATTCGCCCTCCCCGTCGATGACCCACCGGCGCTGGTCGGCGGTCAGGTCGCTCCAGGGAATATTGACGGGAATGCCGCGCCGCTTGGCGAACTTCAGGAGATCGGTCTGGCACTCGGCATTGCTGGGGGTCTGCCAGGGCTTGACCGCCCCGCCGGCCAGGGTGAGCCGCTCGTCCGGGATCACCAGGCCGTAATCGATGCCGATGACCCGGCCAAAGCCGCGGCAGGTCTCGCAGGCGCCGAGCGGCGAATTGAACGAGAAGACGGCGGGCGTGGGATCGCGGTAGGCGATGTCGCAGTCGGGACAATGCAAGCCGGTGGAAAAGCGGTGAGGCTCGCCGAGTTTCCCGGCGGTATCCTCACCATAAACGGTCAGCTTGCCGGCGCCGCGCGACAGGGCGGCTTCCAGGCTTTCCACGATGCGGCCGCGTCGTGCGGGCTCCAGCGGCACGCGATCCTGGATGACTTCGAGCCGGCGGCCTTCGCTCTTGAGCAGGCGGGTATAGCCCTGCTTCTGGAGGAAGCCCTCGGCTTCAGCCACGGAAAAGTTCTTGGGCAGATCGAGCGTGAAGGTGATCAGGATGGCGGGCGTGGGCGTGGCGGCGGGAACCAGGCGGCGGAGCTGATCGTAGATGCCGTCCACGGTATCGCGCTGGATCGGCTTGCCGCACTGGCGGCAGTAGAGCCGGCTGGCGCGGGCGAAGAGAAGCTTGAGGTGATCGTTCAGTTCGGTCATGGTCCCCACGGTGGAGCGGGAGGAGCGGACCGGGTTGGTCTGGTCGATGGCGATGGCCGGCGGGATGCCGTCGATGCGGTCGGCCTGCGGCTTGTCCATGCGGTCGAGGAACTGGCGGGCGTAGGGGGAAAAGGTTTCCACATAACGCCTCTGGCCCTCGGCGTAGATGGTGTCGAAAGCGAGCGAGGATTTGCCCGAGCCGCTGACGCCCGTCACCGTGATCCAGGTATGCAGCGGGAGGTCTAGATCCAGGTTTTTGAGATTGTTCTGCCGGGCACCGCGCAGGCGGATAAATTCATCTGTCATTACACATTTCCTTCGTACAAGTTAGTATATCACGATTGTCCACCCCTGAAAGGGCAATATGGGTGACTACGTGGCGACTTGAGGAGGTTGCCTGTGGAGCCGGGACGCCCTCGTCCCGCTCGGTTACCCCATCCAAGACCGGGACGAGGGCGTCCCGGCTCCAACGCTTCGCGCCTTCTTTTCTTTTCGGGAGGGCGAGGTTCCACCCGAGCCGCAAGCGCCTGCCTTATCTCATCATGACAGAATGAAAGGTGGCCCGGGCGCTCCGCGCACGGGACCCTGCCAGGCAACGGCCGGCCTGTTTCCGTCGCGAGGGACCGCGACGGCCACCCTTCTTGCGCATCCGGCGCACGCGGAGGTGCGCCCTCCATCACGTGCGGAGGCTGCCCGTGGAGCCGGGACGAGGGCGTCCCGGCTCCAGCGCTTCGCGCCTTCTTTTCTTTTCGGGAGGGCGAGGTTCCACCCGA
>CAXNFL010000041.1:0-11368 GCA_964201555.1 Kiritimatiellia bacterium | reverse complement strand
TCGCCGCCGCGAACGGGATCACCGCCTTCGAGTGGTGCCACCCCTTCACGCAGTGGGGCGTCAAGCACGCGATCCGAATTTACGAGGACCAGGGGCGTGACGAGAAGCTGCTCTGGCCGGTCGACACGGGCGCCACGTCGCCCACCTACCGGGCGTTCCTCTCCCAATACCTGCCGGCTCTTCACCGCTTCCTCAAGGCCGAAGGGCTGCTCGACCACTCCTTCTTCCATGTCTCCGACGAACCGCACGGCGACGAGGCCCTGGCCAACTACAAGGCCGCCCGCGCCCTGTTGAGTGAGCTGGCGCCCTGGATGAAGGTCATGGACGCCCTCTCCGATATCCGTTACGGCCGCGAGCAGCTCACTGACCTGCCGATTCCCAGCATCTCGACCGCCCTGGATTTCGTGAAAGAAAAGATCCCCTGCTGGTGTTACTACTGCTGCGGCCCGCGCGGGCAGTTCCTCAACCGCCTCATGGATACGCCGCTCGACAAGATCGCCATGCACGGCTTCCTCCTCTACCGCTGGCCTTTCAAAGGGTTCCTGCACTGGGGGTACAATTACTGGTGCGAATCGTCAACCCGCACCCTCATCGACCCCTTCACCTGCCAGGATGGAAAACGCTGGCCCGGCTGGGCCTTTGGCGACCCGTTTGTGGTCTATCCCGGCCCCGAGGGGCCCCTCGACTCCATCCGGTGGGAGATCTTCGGCGAGAGCCTGCAGGACTACGCCCTGCTCCAGACGCTCGCGGTGAACCGGACCGATCGCCGCCTGGCCTCCATGAAATCCTTCGAGCACTTCCCCAAAACCTCCGCCTGGCGGCTCAAAGTCAAAGCGGCCCTCTATAAGCAGGGGGGGAAATCCTGACCATGCGCCCGCTCGTGTTGTTCGATTATGATGGCGTCCTGGTAGATTCGCTGGATTACTTCCTCGACTCCTTTCTCGACTCCTGCCAAGCCCACGGCTGCCACCAGGTGAGTTCGCGCGGGGACTTCCTCGCCCTGTTCGACACCAACTTCTATGACGGCATGGCCAAGGCCGGACTCAACGGCAAGATGAGGGACGATGTCTTCAAGGGCATGGCCAAACGGCTTGCGGGAAAATCCAGCCGCTACACCTTCTTCCCCGGCATCCCGGAAGCGCTCAGGAACCTGGCCGCGTTTGCCGACATCTTTATCGTCTCCTCCAACGACAGCGCCGTCGTGCAGGGTTTCCTGGACGAACATGGTCTAACCGTTTACAAGGACGTGCTGGGGGGCGACAAGGACACCAGTAAAGTCCGGAAAATCCAGTCCGTGGCCCGGCTGCATCCCGGCGCGCCGGTCGTCTATGTGGGCGATACCACGGGCGATATGACGGAAGCCCGCGAAGGCGGAGCCGTCTCGGTTGGCGCGGCCTGGGGATGGCACGGAGCGGAGCGCCTGCAAACAGCCAACCCCGATCACCTGCTGATGAAGCCGGCCGATCTTCCGGCCTGCATCGCCTCCATTTCACAGTTGCCATCCCTCATCCAACCCTTTACAAACTAACTATGAGAAGCGGCTCCTCATTCCTGGAACGACTTGCCGAATCGCCGGTTGTCGGAGACGGCGCCACCGGCTCCTATCTCCTGGAGCTGGGGTACGGGACGGACGGCCCCTCCGAACAACTCGTGCTGACCCGGCCTGAAGCTGTGCGTCAGGTCCACGAGGCCTACCTGCAAGCCGGAGCCGAATGGATTGAGACGCATTCCTTCGGGGCCAACCCCCTGGTGCTGAAGGAATCCGGCCTTGAGAAACAGGCCGCCGAGCTGAACCGGGCCGCCGCCCGGCTGGCGCTCGAAACCGCCGGCACCCGCGCCTGGGTGGCTGGCGCCATGGGCCCTCCCGGCCTTTCGCCGATCGATGAAGGCTGGAACGAAGCCGAGGTCCGCGACAGCTTCCGTCTGCAGGCCCAATCCCTCCTGGAGGGCGGCGTCCGGATTCTGCTCCTCGAAACCTTTGAAGACCTCGATGTGCTGCTGCTGGGCCTGCGCACGGTGCGCGAAACAGCCGGCCCGGATGTTCCCGTCATCGCCCAGCTCGTCTTTGACGCCGGCGGCGCCCTTTCCCGCGGTGAATCCGCGGGTGAAGCCGCCCGCCGCCTGCGCGACGCCGGCGCGTCCGTCATCGGCGCCAACTGCGGGCGCGGCGTCCAGGCCGTTCGCCGGGCTATCACCGGTCTTCTCGCGGGAGCCGGCGACATCCCGGTCAGCGCCTTCCCCAACGCCGGATTTCCCGAGCGCTCCGGCGGCCGCATGGTCTACCTGACCTCGCCGGCCTACTTTGCCGACCAGGCCGCGGACCTCGTCAGACAGGGCGTCCGGCTCATCGGCGGCTGCTGCGGCACCACGCCTGAAACCATTCGCGCCATCCGCCTGCGCGTGGCCGGACTCAAACGACTGCCCGGTAAAATCGCCCCGCCGCCCGCTCCCGTCGTGGAAGCCCCCCCGCCCGCTCCGGCAGGCGCCGGCGCCTTTCTCGACTCTCTGAACACACGATGGCCCGTGATCGCGGAGCTCGATCCGCCGCCCCACTTGGATTACGCCCCCGCGCTGGAAGGAGCCCAAGCCCTGGCCAAAGCCGGGGCTGACGCCATCAGCCTGGCCGACAATCCCCTGGCCTCGATCCGGCTGGACAACGTCACCTTTGGAGCTCTCCTCCGCCGTGCCTGCGGAGTCCAGGTCGTCTGCCACGTCACCTGCCGGGACCGCAATTCGCTGGGTCTCCAGTCCGCCCTGATGGGCGCCCACGTTCAGGGAATCGAAGCGCTCCTCGCCATCACGGGCGATCCGGCGCCGCGCACGGCACACGGCCGCGCGCTATCGGTCTACGAAATGCAGTCGGCCGGACTGATCCGGCTGATCGCCGGGCTCAATCGGGGCGGCACCTCGGCGGGCCGCGACCTGAAAGGCCGCACCCGCTTCTCCATTGGCGCGGCATTCAACTCGGCCGCCTCGAACCTGCAAACCGAGCTCAGCCGGCTGCGCCGCAAGCAGGCAGAGGGCGCCCTGTTTGTCATGACCCAGCCGGTCTTCGACATCGAGCTGGCCACGCGCGTGATCGACCTGCTCAAGCCCACGGGCATGCGCGTTTTCATCGGCCTTCTCCCGCTCATCTCCTCACGCCTGGCCCAATACCTGCACAACGAAGTGCCCGGGATCACCATTCCCGCGCCCTTGCTCAAGCAGCTGGCCGAAGAACCGGACCCGGCGGCGCAGGAACGACTGGGGCTCGCGCATGCGGAAAACCTCCTGGAACAGCTCCGCGATCACGCCGACGGACTCTATCTCATCACCCCGGGCGCCCGCTGGAAAGCGCTTATCCCCCTCCTGGACCGCGTTCGCGCCTGGCGCATGCAGGCCAATCAATCCGGCCCGGAAAACGGAAACCGCTGATTTTGCACTAGGACCGAACGGTCCCCTTTTGTATACTAGAAACCAACAAAGGATATTTTGTGGACGCTTCTTCTCCGCTCATGTCTTTGCGCCGGGCCTTTAGCCTCGCCTATAAACTAGCGCTGACCCTGGCGGCCGGAGCCTTGGTCGCTTCTCTTGCTTCCGCCACGTTTCATTATAAGGCGGTTCATTCCGGCATCGAAACGGCCGAGCGACTGATCGGGCAAGGCCGCCTGGCCGAGGCCGATGCGCTTGCCTACACACTGGCATTTGACCCCGCCTCCTCCTGGGCACGTTGTTTTCCCGGGCATTTCCGTACATTCGGGTGCCTCCGGGTTCGCTGCCTGATCCGGACCGGCCAATTTGAAGCGGCAAAAGAAGTTGCCGAAGCCCTCCACCTGGATGCGGACGAACCCGTTCTTCCCAACCCGCTCAACACGCTGGCGGCCAATCCGCTGGCCTGGCTCCAGAAGTTCGGCGTTTCCATGGTGGCGAGCTACTTCAACGGCTTCTTCCCGATCGAACGCCCCACCGAGTGGTCCGGCTACGAAACGCTCCTGGCTGAACTGATTACCCTGCGCGATGCGCCCACGCTGGAAATCCTGGCATCCGATCTCGCCCAACGGTTTCCCCGATCCCCCGTGGCCATCTATGCGAACTCAGCCAAGGCGGAGGTGGACCCGATCCGCTTTCCCACGTCCTCGCAGGACAACCCCGACGCAACAAAGACCGCGCCCGCTCCCGGGGCGGAGTCGGCCGCTCCGGAAACCAATACGCCGGAACCCGCCCCCGCCACCACCGATGTTGAAGCCGCTTCGCAACCTGAAGCCCCGCCGCCCCCCGTCCAGCCCGCTTCGTGGGGTATTGTCACCAACGCCCGCTCCCTCGCCATCAACCCCCAGACCGGGCAGCCGATCCGCCAGCTCAAAGCCGGCGATGTCCTCGTCATTGAAGGGACCTGCTCCTTCCATAACGTCTCGGCGCTCACGGGCACGCTCATCCTGAACAACCGCAATGTGCCCGACCTGGCTTTCCGGGGCGAAGACCTTGAAATCCACCAAGGCCCGTTCGACAGCGTTCCCCCTGCCGAAGTTGCCCTTCGCAGCCGTCTCGCCCAAATCAACATCGAGGAAGCCGCTTTAGGCGGACCTATCCCCGAGGAAACAGGCCCGGTAACGACTGAAGAAAAGGCTTACCGCCAGTGCATGGACCGCATGGCCGCCTTCCAGAAGGACTCCCAGTCCCTGCAGGCAAAACTGGAGAAGGCGACGGGGAACGAGCGCATGGCCATTCTTGACAAGCTGCGACTGATGAAATACCAGGAACAGGCGATCCTGCGTGACTTGCAGACCAAGAAAGAAGCCATGGACGCGGTTGCCCGTTCATCCGGCAAGCCTCGGGCGGATCCGCGCTTGATGGCCCTGCACAAGGAAAAGCAGGCGATCCTGAAACGTCTGGCCGCGCCGGCGCCATGAACGCCAAGCATGCCGCCAGACTCCGTATCGCTTTCGTAGTCATTCTGTGGGCGGCTATGACGGGCTGGCTGATCCGCTTCGAAGCCTGCCCTGAACGTTTTACCGGGCGCTTCGAAGGCTATCGGGATCTCTTTAAAAGCGGCATGCTGATCCGAAGCTCCTGGATGCGCATCCTGGCCAATGGCTCGCCGATCGGGTATTCCCATACCGAAATCGACGTGGACGAGCGCTCCTCCACCGAACACTACCGGATCGATAGCGAGATGGAGCTCGAGCTGAACATCCTCGCCATTCCCCAACGCGTCTACACCCATCTCCTCGTCAACCTCGACATCCTCTCCCGCCTCCAGCGCTTCACCTTCACCCTGCATGCCAAATCCTATGAGACCGAGATCACCGGGCTGCGAAGCAAGGGCGACCAGTTCCTGATCACCATCCAGGCGGGCGGAAGCAAATCGCGCCAGATCATGAGCATCCCCGATGACGTCATTCTCTATTCTCCCATGCTCGAGCAGGCGCTGGGAGCCTTGTCGCCGGGGCAAACCCGCACGTTCAAGACGCTCGATCCCGCGTCGATGGCCGTGGCGGATGTCCGCGTGCGGGCCGACCGCCGCGAGACCCTTACGATCCGCGGCCGCCAGGAAGAGGCCACCGTGCTGGCGGCGGACTATCAGGGCATGATCCTGTGGACCTGGGTCAACAGCCAGGGGGAAATCCTCCGCCAAGACACACCGCTGGGCTGGAGCATGGAAGCCTGCGCGCCCGAGGAGGCGCTGGCTTACAAGTCATCAGTCCGCCATGGGCAGGACGAAATGCTGGCTTCCGCCGCCGCGCCCGCCGATAAACCAATCGCGGAGCCCCGCCTCGTCAAAAGGCTCGAACTGCTCCTGAAAGGTATCGACGTCCCGGCGGCCGACCTGACCACTCCCCGGCAAACCGTGCTGGGTTCCGACACCAACGGCATCCGCCTGCGGATCGAGGCGCGGGGCTGGCCGGACATGCCGGATCCGGCCTCCCTGCCGTCATCCTCCTTCACCAATGAACTGTCGTCCACCCCGTTCATCCAGGCCAATGACCCCGCCATTGTCAAACAGGCCAAAGCCATCGCCGGGGCCACGTCCGGTCCGGCCGCCGCCGCTTTGGCCATAAACAATTGGGTGTTCACGCACGTTCGGAAAAATCCATCCGCCAGCCTTCCCTCCGCCATCGCCGTGCTCAACCAGCTCGAAGGCGACTGTAACGAGCACACCTACCTCACCGTCGGCCTCTGCCGGGCGGCCGGCATCCCGGCCAAGGTCAAAGCCGGAGTCGTCTACCTGAACGAGCGTTTCTACTACCATGCGTGGGTGGCCGTCTACGTCAATGGCGTGTGGGTTGAAATGGACCCCACCTTCGGCCAGGCTGTCGCGGATGCGACCCACGTGGCGCTCGCGGAAGGCGAACTGGCCGGCCAGGCAAAGTTGCTGCGCTACGTCGGCCGGTTGTCCGTCGGCATCCTCGATGTGAAAAAGGAGCTTGGGCCATGATCCGGATGGAAAAACTGAACAAGTTTTACGGTCCTTTTCACGCGGTCAAGGACCTGACGCTGCACGTCCCCCGGGGCGAGGTCTTCTGCTTCCTGGGGCCCAACGGCGCGGGGAAAACAACCACGCTCAAAATGCTGACCGGCCTGCTGCAGGCCTCCTCGGGACGGGCCTGGATCGGCGGACTCGATGTGGCGGAGTTCCCGGTGGAGGCCAAGAAAAAAATGGCCTATATCCCCGACACCCCGTTCCTCTATGACCGCCTGACCGCCACGGAGTTCTTCACGTTCATCGGCACGCTCTACGGCCTTTCGCGCGAGTCGATTGAAGAGGAATACGAGAAATCGTTCGCCTTTTTCGGCCTGCTCGACCACCGGGCCTCGCTGGTCAAGGACCTGTCCCACGGCCTCCGCCAGCGCCTGGTCTACGCCTCTTCTTTCCTGCACAAGCCGGAAGTTCTTTTCATCGACGAGCCGCTGATCGGACTGGACCCCCACACGATCCGATCGATCAAGCAACTCCTGAAGGAAAAAGCCCGCGGCGGCATGACCATCTTCCTGACGACGCACATCCTGTCCCTGGCGGAAGATGTGGCGGATCGGATCGGAATTATTCACGGGGGCCGATTGATCGCGCTCGGCACGCTCGAGCAGATCAAGGCGCAAAGCGGCGCCTCAGGCGATCTTGAAGAAGTGTTCCTGACCCTGACCCAAGGCGAATAGACGCCTTATTCCTGTGAGAGAATATCGAACCGGCGGATTACCATGGGGTAGTTCGTGCTGACAGCGCCCGCATTGGTGACAACCCTCGAAACGGGATCCCGCCACAACTCAAGCAAAGCGGTCTGATCGGCCCGCACGGTCTCGATTGTCTTTGTGCTGTTCGGCAGTTTCACGCTGGCCGATGACTGCCCGAAGAGGAGGATGATGAAATAATTCTGCCTGGCATTCATCAGCCCCAGCAGGTTGCGGAACCCGGCTTCATACCGGAACTCCTTCGCGGACGCCGCGACGCTCAAGCCCGGCAGCATCGCGTTAACCGCATTGGAAACCGCCAGGCGGTACAGCGCGTTGCTGATCATATCGCTTTTTGTCATGTAAGCCCCGATGCTCGGATCCGATAGCCAGGCATTGGCCAGCGTCAGGGCTGTGGCGCTGGAAACTTTCACGGCGGCGGCATCATCCGGATCACCGGGGTACCGATCCAACGGCATCTTCCGCATCGCCGCCGCCAGAACATCCGGCACATCCGTATTCGGGTTGATGAAACCGCGCTGAATCTTGTTCGTGGACGAAACGGTAAAGGAACTGAAAATGGGATCCGCTTTCTGCGCGCCCTCGTCAAGAAGCCGAAGGGTCTTCCAGGCCGAATTGGCAGGCGTCAGGGCGGCGGCGCCCCTAATCAGATACGAAAGCTCGGCAGGCGACTGGAGAGGCTGATCCGCCGTATGCATCCAAATATGGCCATCCGTGCCCGCTCTCGCCAACCAAAACCTGGCAATGGCATTGGTCGTGGCCGGACTCATCGTTCCATTGGTCGCCACAACCGTATCGACCATGGCCGCCCCTGCAGCCCGATACGTAAACCAGAAGTTATTCATGTAATTGAACCGGGGATCGGCGCATTCAAGTCCACCCCAATAGCTGTCGTTCACCGGCGCAGGCGCAACCGGAATCGTGATTTTGGGAAACGTATTCGCAGCCGCTGACAGCTTCAGGTTTTCGACCTGGTCCAGTACGGTGCCTCCAGAATCGAGAAGTCGAAGGTAATCGATCGTGATGTCATAACTGCCTTGCGTTCCACCCCAGGGAACGCAGGTAATCAATGTCCGAGTCCCAGGCGTGATGTTCCACGACTTGAACACCTCCCCTAAAAACGAAAATTCAGTTGATATTCCGGTCAACGCCGCGGCGGGGGCAGGAAAACCGGCAGGCGCCGTCGACTTCACTGTTATGCTATAGGCCACCTTGTACTTGCCCGTCTTGATGGACACAAAGGGGTAAAACATTTCCACGGTTGTCTGGAACAGGAGGTCAACGCCGCCAGCCATAGCATTTGCGATCAGGACCGGCCTGATACGAACCTCATTGATCATCGGCACTCGTTCGGAGCAAGGAGCGTTCAGGTTCCCGCTTCGAGGAAGTGAATCTGCGTCCACGTAATCAAGAAGGGCATCAATGACCATATCGGAATTAAGGGCGGGGAAGTTCGCGTCCAGAATCGCTTTGATTTGCCCCCGCTTCCCGCTCAACACTCCGTCGCTTCCCGACAAGTCAAATAGCGTTGAGGCCGTGTTGGTCGGGACGAGCGAATAATCGGACAGGAAGGCATCTCCAGAAAGGCCGATGGCCGCCTTGGCGCGCTTCATCTCCACGATAGACTCATACGGGCGACCATTGATAAATGTTGTCGAATTAGCCACGTCGCTGACGCCGGCCAAGTCGATTTCCTTCGGATCGGTTCCGTTCGCCCGCGTCTTCCCGCCAACCGTATTGGCATCCAGGAGTCCGGAGGCGTTGACGACCAGGTAGCCCACCCGGCCATTCGGGACGGAAATCCAGCCCGCTGTCTTTGGAAACTGGGGATCCAGCAACAAATTGTCCGGCACATTCACGCCCCAGGAATCGGTGGAGGCAAGAGGAATTCCGGTTCCGGGCGAAACAAGCCCCAGCCAGTCCGGATAAACGCGGCCGGCCATGCTCTTCTCAATCGCCTCAAGCGCCCGGGTTTGCGCGGCCATCAACAGTTGACGGGCCCGGACGTCATGCTGGAAGCTGCCGGCGGCCTGGCGCTCCGTCCGCATGAATACGGAAAAGGCCACCCCGATCATCACCAGCAGCGCCAGCATGCCCAGCACCACCACGAGGGCAATACCGCGCCGACTACGGGAGCGGTAACCTCCAAGCAACCGCATGTTATTGATCATATTTGTAACGATCCCGGTTGGCGAGCCAGGCTCGCGATTTAAAAGACACATACTGGGAATCATCCCGCCCAGGCCCGGGAAGATCCCCGTAAACCTGAACCTCGACATCCACATACCCCGGCAAGTCACCCGCAACCGTCGGACCCGCGTTGACGGTGATGGCTTTCACCGTTTCATCCGGCGCCAGCCGAATGCCATTTCGGGTCAATGTCGCGACGCTGAGATTGTAGGTGACCTCCTGGATGGGCTTGGTGGCGCTGCCTTCGGGAACGCCGGCTTCATCGATCACCTTGAACTTCAGGGTTGTGCCCGCAGCCACGAGGTCCGCCGGCGTGCGCGCCACGGCCCGGCTGAGATCCTGGGCAATAAAATCAGCCACGCCCCTGCCCACCATGTTGATCTCCGCTTTGCGGGACCCGGTGTTCCAGGCCACATTGCTCTGCTCGAAGATACGACCGCAGACCACCACGATGATGCCCAGGATGGCCAGGGCCACCAGGAGCTCAACCAACGTAAAGCCTTTGCTGGCAACCGGTCTTCTCATGGCAGCTCCGTATAGAACAGCTCGGTGTAAAACTTATTAACATTTGCGTTATTCGCCGCCGTAAGAGTGGCCACGGACGGAACCGTGCCCGCCCGCCAGGGAAGCGCATAGAGGGTCACTTCCCTGACCTTGTCAACGCGGGACGTACTCGAGGCGACATCAATGTAATAGGCAATGGTGCTTTCCGGATTAAGTGCCGCCTCCTTGATTTTCACATCCGGAAGGTTGATGCTGGCCGTGTTGCACGCCATCCACTCAGTCCACGTCATCTCGGTTGAACGCGCCTGCAGTCCAGCGAGCACCTGGCCGGCAAAAAGGCCGGTTTCGGTATCAGCCGCCGCGGCTTCACTGGCGACCAATCCGGTCGGAAACAGCGCAAACACGGAAAGAAGGCCCAGGCCCACCACCAGGACGGCCAGGCACACCTCGACAAGGCTGAAGCCTCCCTTTTCATCTGAACATCGCATGCCCATACACACTCCCTCAATCCAATTTCACAAGACCCACGAGCGGGTACACGGTAATCGACCTGAAAATGGTGTTGTCCGTCTTCATCTTGTCAACGAACTTGACCACAACCGGATCCATTCCGCTGGCCTTTCCATTCGGATGAAAGAGGATGAGGCCATTGTTGGCCGACGCCACCTGGCATTTGATGCCGGGTGGCAGGAACAGCTTCTCTCCGACTTGGAACCCATACGCATCACCGATCGCCCACCCCTTCACCTCGTCCGGCAGCCATGTGACAGTCGTATCGCCCTGGATGATGAGACCGGCGGGGTCGATGGCCTCGGCCCGGCCCGGACTATCCAACTTCCCGATCCGGCCATCGGGTGCGGTCATATTACAAACCAGCGTGCCGTTGGACGGCCAATACCCTTTATCCTGGGTCAAAGGCGGAGGAATGGCTTTCAGAATGTTCTGATCGGCAGCGGAGGCCTTTCCGACACGCTCGAAAATATAATAGCAATTGGTTCCGCTGTTCGCATCGCCTTCAAGACGAAAGACAACAGCCGTCATACGCCGCTTCGTCACGGCATGCTGGCGGGCCAGGGAGAGCGTGGACTGAACCGTTCCCACGGCCGCCCTCATTTCCATACCCCGGCGGGCGCCGACATAGGAGACGATCCCCGTCGTAAGCACGATGCTCATGATGATCATGACCGTCAGAAGCTCCATCAGCGTGAAGCCCCGACGTCGCCCTGGGTTCGTGCTCGCCATGTTGACGTTCCTCTTTCCCGTATTACTTGAATGAAACCGTGTAGTCGGCGTTCAAATCGGAATTGTTATCGTTTGCGATCGGCTTGATTCCCGAGGGATTGATGGTCACCTCGTATTCGGTTCCGTTCAAGGCGGTGATCTTATCCTCCCCTTCCCAGAAAAGCTTTTTCTTTGTGTTTTTGCCGCCATTGGGGCGAAGCTGGGCAATGACAAGGCTGCTTTTACATGAAGTCATCGTCTCCTGGTTGTCCACGGGCCAGATTCC
>CAXNFL010000040.1:0-11377 GCA_964201555.1 Kiritimatiellia bacterium | reverse complement strand
ATCAAATGGTCCGGCCCGGTCCCGCAGTTGGCGCCGACCAGCTGGGCGCCGGCCTTGAGCGACTCCTCCACCGCCCTTTCGGGCGTGACGCCCATCATGGTGGCATAGCCGCCGTTGGGCTGCGGGTCAAACGTAAAGCTTGCGGCCGCCACCAGGCGCGTGTGGGCGCGGACGGCGCGGACGGCCACGCAGGCCTCCTCCACGCCGGTCATCGTCTCCACGATCACCAGGTCGGCCCCGCCGGCTTCCAGCGCCACCGCCTGCTCGCGGAAGGCCTCGAAAAAAGCCTGCTCGGTCTCGTCGCCCAGCGGCTCCATGAACTCCCCTGTCGGGCCCATGCTTCCCAGCACGTACTGCGTGCCGCCGGCCACCTCGCGGGCCAGCGCCGCGGCGGCCCGGTTGATTTCCGCCACCTTCGACTCCAGCCCGTAGTGGCGCAGCTTATAGCGCGTGCCGCCGAAGCTGTTGCACTCGACCATGTCGCTGCCGGCCTTCCGGTAGGCCTGGTAGATCTCGCGGACGGCCTCGGGGTGCGTCAGGCACCACAACTCGGGGCATTCGCCCGGCGTCAGGCCGCGCGCCTGGAGCAGGGTGCCCATGCCGCCATCACAGAAAAGAATTTCGCCCGCCGCCAGCCGTTCCAATACCGACTTCATGGTTTCACTCCTCCCGTAATCGAACTACCTATTCAACTAGCGTATCACATCCGGCCGGCCGGTGCAAAAAAAAGGCGGGAACCCGGAGGTTCCCGCCTTTCGCTGCTCGCTGTCCGCTACTTCTTGTACTCGGGCCGCTTCTGGTAGTGCGTGTGAAGGAACTGGTGCGCCTTGTGGCCGTTAGGCTCGCCCAAGAACTCCTTGTAGATCTTCGCGATGTGGGGATTCTGGTGCGAGCACCGGTGCTTGCTCGCCACATCGTCGGCGTAGATCCCCTTCATGCGCTTGGCGCGGATCTCATCCGTCGCGCCGTAGGGCTGCCCGCCGCCACCGATGCAGCCGCCGCGGCACGCCATCACTTCCACAAAGTGGAAGCGCGGCTCCCGGCCGGCCTTGCGATCCGCGCGGAGCAGCTCCAGCACCGCCTCGACGTTGCCCATCTGGTGGGCCACGGCGATCCGGATCTCCTTGCCCGCCACGTTCAGGACGGCTTCCTTCACGCCTTCCAGGCCGCGAACCGGCAGCAGGTTGACGTCGCCCATCTCCGTGCCGGTGACGAGGAAGTACGCGGTGCGGACCGCCGCCTCCATCACGCCGCCCGTGGCGCCGAAGATCGTCCCGGCGCCCGTGTACTCGCCCAGGATGCTGTCGCACGCCTCATCGGGCAGGTTGCGGAAGTCGATGCCGGCCGCCTTGATCATGCGGGCCAGCTCGCGGGTGGTCAGGGAGATGTCGATGTCCTGGAACCCCGTGGAAGACATCGCCTTGTCGCGGCTGATCTCGAACTTCTTGGCCGTGCAGGGCATGATGGAGACCATGAAGATCTTCTTCGGATCCATCTTGATCTTCTCGGCGTAGTAGCTCTTGGCCATGGCGCCGAGCATCTGCTGGGGCGACTTGGCCGTGGAGAAGTTGTCCACGAAATCGGGCGCGAACTTCTCCATCCAATCGGTCCAGGCCGGGCAGCACGAGGTGAGCAGCGGCAGCCCCTTATTGGAGGTGAAGCGCTTCACGAACTCGTTGCCTTCCTCGATGATCGTCAGGTCGGCGGTGAAGTTCGTGTCGAACACGGCCTTGAACCCGAGGCGGCGCAGGGCCGCGTAGATCTTGCCGGTCAGCACGGTGCCGGGCTCGTAGCCGAAGGCCTCGCCGAGGGCCACGCGGACCGCCGGGGCGATCTGGACCGTCGTATAGACGTCCTTGTCGGCCAGCTTGTCCCACACGGCCTGGGTCTCGTCCTTTTCGTAGATGGCGCCCACGGGGCAGTGCGCCGTGCACTGGCCGCACTTGATGCAGGGGCTGTCGTTCAGCGAAATGTCGCCGGCCGGGGCCAGGCGGGTGTTCTCGCCGCGGCCGATGAACTCGAGGGCCCAGACGTTCTGCATGCCCTGGCAGACGCTGGCGCAGCGGCCGCACTTGATGCACTTCTCGGGCTCGAGCACGATCGACGTGGTGGAGGTGTCCTTGGGGCACGCCAGCACGCGCCGCTGGAAGGCCAGCTCGCGCATGCCGAAGTCGGACGCCAGGGTCTGCAGCTCGCAGTTGTTGTTGCGGGGGCACTGCAGGCAGTCGTTGGGATGGGTCGAGAGGATCAGCCCCAGCACCGACTTGCGGACCTGGACGATCTCGGGATCGTGGGTGATGACCTTCATGCCTTCGGCGACGGGGGTCGCGCAGGCGCGGAGCATCTTGGGGGAGCCTTCCGACTTCACCACGCAGATGCCGCAGGCCGCCCACGCGGGCAGGTCGGGGTGGTAGCACAGGGTCGGGATCTTGACCCCGGCCTGCGTGGCAGCCTTCAGGATCGTGGTCCCGGCCGGGATTTCCACCGGGATTCCGTTAATCTGACAATGGACGGTAGTGGCCATGGTTTTTCCTCAATCGCGGGGGTTAGCCGCGGGTAATTGCACTGAACTTGCACGCCTTGAAACATTCCCCGCACTTCACGCACTTCGTCTGGTCGATGACGTGCTTGCCCCGCTTCTGGCCGGTGATGCAGTTCACCGGACACTTGCGGGCGCAAACGCCGCAGCCGATGCAGGCGTCGGTGATCAGGTAGTGCACCAGGTCCTTGCACTTGCCGGCCGGACACTTCCGGTCGCGGATGTGGGCCAGGTACTCGTCCTGGAAATACCGCAGGGTCGAGACGACCGGATTCGGCGCCGTCTGCCCCAGGCCGCACAGCGACGCCTTCGACATGGCCTTGCCGATCTCCAGCAGCTTCGGCATGTCGGCGTCCGTGCCGTTGCCGGCCGTGATGCGGTCCAGGATCAGGGACATGGACTTGCCGCCGATGCGGCAGGGCGCGCACTTGCCGCAGGACTCATCGACCGTGAACTCCAGGTAGAACTTGTTCACGTCCACCATGCAGTCGTCCTCGTCCATGACGATGAGGCCGCCCGAGCCCATGATCGAGCCCAGCTTGGCGAGATTTTCGTAGTCGATCGGCGTGTCGAGGAACTGCTCGGGAATCACGCCGCCCGAGGGGCCGCCCGTCTGGGCCGCCTTGAACTTGCGGTTGTTCCGGATGCCGCCGCCGATATCGAAGATGATCTCGCGCAGCGTCGTTCCCATCGGCACCTCGATGAGGCCCGAGTTGTTGATCTTGCCGGTGAGGGCGAAGACCTTGGTGCCCTTGGACGTCTCTGTCCCGATTTTGGCGAACCAGCCGCCGCCCTTCAGGATGACCACGGGGATGTTGGCCAGCGTCTCGACGTTGTTGATGACGGTCGGCTTGCCCCACAGGCCCTTGACGGCCGGGAACGGAGGCCGGGGGGTGGGCATGCCGCGGCTGCCCTCGATCGAGTGGATCAGGGCCGTCTCCTCGCCGCAGACGAAGGCGCCGGCGCCGAGCCGCAGCTCGATCTGGAAGCTGAAGTCGCTGCCCAGGATCTTCTCGCCCAGCAGGCCGTAGGCGTTCGCCTGCTCGATGGCCACCTCCAGCCGGCGGATGGCCAGCGGGTATTCGGCCCGGATATACACGTAGCCGCAGGAGGCGCCGATCGTCCGGCCGGCGATGGTCATGGCCTCCAGGATCGAGTGCGGGTCGCCCTCGATCGTGGAGCGGTCCATGTACGCGCCGGGGTCGCCCTCGTCCGCGTTGCAGATCATGTACTTCTGGTCGCTCTTGACGTCCCGGCAGAAGCCCCACTTCTTCCAGGTCGGGAAGCCGGCGCCGCCGCGGCCGCGCAGGCCGGAAATCTCAAGCTCCTTGAGCACCTGCTCGGGGGTCATCTCGAACAGGACCTTCTCGAGCGCCTTGTAGCCGTCGCGGGCGATATACTCGTCGATCGACTCGGGGTTGATCACGCCGCAGTTGCGCAGCACGATGCGGAACTGCTTCTGGTAGAACTGGATGTCGTCGATCTTCGCGCGCTTCTTGCTCTGCTCGGAATCGTACATGAGCCGCTTGACGGGGCGGCCCTTGATGACGTGCTCCGCGATCAGCTCCTTCGCGTCGGCCGCCGCCACGTTGACGTAGAAGGTCTCGTCCGGGAGGAACTTGACGACGGGGCCCTTCTCGCAGAAGCCGAAGCAGCCGGTCTTCACGATCTGGGCGTCATTCTCGGCGCCCTGCTCGCGCAGCTCCCTGACGAGAGCGTCGTACAGCTCCCGGCTTTTCGTCGATTCGCAGGCGGTGCCGCCGCATACCAACACATAAGTCTTAATTGCCATGAAACCCGGTCCTCCGGTTACTTGCTGCGCGACTTGACGATGTCCGCCGCGGGTTTGTCGAACACATGATCGCCGACCAGCCGGCGGTTGAGTAAATGCTCCTGCACGATCTTGCGGGCCACCTCGGGCCCCACGTTGCCGTAGATCACCGTCGGCATGCCCGGCATGACGACCTCGACCGTGGGCTCGGCGTAGCAAAGCCCCATGCAGCCGGTCTGCCGGATCACCACGGTCTTCAGCTCCGGCTTGCCAGCCAGGGCTTCCACGAAGGTGTCGAACGTCTTCTTGGCGCCGGCCGCGATGCCGCAGGTGCCCATGCCGATAATGACCGAGATGTCCTTGCCGTCCACGTTGCGGCGTTCCATCTCGTTGCTCTTCGACTCCCGCAGCTTGCGGAGGTCATCCAGTGTCAGCTTCGCCATGATGCCGTTCCTTTCATTCCTTCAATTCGTCTTCCCGCCCCTGCAGATACTGCCGGGCCAGGGACAGCGTCTCCGCCGTATCCAGCCCGCCCAGCGCCTCGATCAGCTCCCCGCGCGCCACGGCGTAGCCCCTGGCGCCGCACCGGCGGGTGACCGCCAGCTCAAAATTCCCGGGCAGCCCCATCAGCCCGACCAGCGTGGCGGCCCAGTCCCCCGCCGGCGGCGTGTCCGCGTGCGCGGCCGGGAACCGGAAGCGCAACGCGGTCCCCGCGCCGGGCGTCGACTCCACCTTCAGCTCGCCGCCCGTCTGGTCCACGGCCTGGCGCAGGAAGGGCAGCCCCAGCCCCACCCGCCGCCCGGGATGCTTGCCCGGCTCGCTGTAAAAGGGATCGAAGGCTTTCTTCAGCGTGCCCGCGTCCATCCCCTTGCCATTGTCAACAACCGCAACCTCCACCGCGTCCCGATCCTCGCACACCTCCACGGTCACCCGGCCGGCGCCCGCCTCCACGGCGTTCTGCACCACATCCGTCAGGTAATCGCAGAGCGTGAGGTGCATGCCGTCTCAGCTCTGGTACTTGGCCAGGATCTCGGGAAGCTGGTCCTTCGTCAGGCGGCCGTAGACCTCCCCGTCGATCGTCATCACGGGCGCCAGGCCGCAGCAGCCCAGGCAGCGCACCGCCTCGAGCGAGAACAGGTTGTCCGGCGTGGTCGTGTTCAGCCCGGTGCCCAGAAGCTGCTCGAACTCCTTGATCAGGTCCTCGCCGCCCTTGAGGTAGCAGGCGGTTCCCATGCACACGGCAATGATGTGCTTGCCGGGCTTTTTCAGCCGGAAAAGGTGATAGAAGGTGATGACGCCGTAAATCTTGGCCAGGGGCACATCCAGCTTCTCGGCCACCTGGAAAGCGATGTCCCGCGGAACAAACCCGTAGGTCTCCTGTACCTTGTGCAGGACCATGATCAGGTTGCCCGGCTTCTCCTTCCACTGCGCGATAAACGTCAGCAGTTCCGGAGTGAGCGTCAGTTTCTCCGCCTTTTCCACCACCGTCGTCATAACTCTGCTCCCCGGTTCGTCTCTTTTAAAGCTTCTCGATATGTCCGCTTTTCCGCGTATTTGAAACATCGATTACAACACAGTTGCCGTCCGGCATCAAGTGTATTTTAAAGCGAATATCTTTAATCAGCCCATTGAGAGGTTTTAATATTGACGTTTATGCTATTTATTGTTCTAATTCTAGAGTTTGTTGTGAAAGGTGTAACATGTTAGGTCATCCGCGCGAAGTGGTCAACCGGCTGGCGCGTTATAAGAACGCGCTGGACAAGCTCCGGTCCCTGGGTCTTTCCCGGGTCTTTTCTGACAATCTGGCGGATGTCCTGGGCATCTCCGCCGCCCTTGTGCGGAAGGACTTCTCGCTGTTCGGCCTCAGCGGAAACAAGCGCGGGGGCTATAAGGTTGAGGAGCTGATCAACCAGATCAGCCACATCCTCGGCCGCGACGAGATCGAAAAGGTCGTCATTGTGGGCTGCGGGAAGATCGGCACCGCGCTGATGAACTACAACGGCTTCTCCCACCAGCGGGTCCAGATCGTGGCCGGATTCGATGTCAATCCCGCCAAGTTCGACGCCCACGCCCACATTCCCATCCACAATATCAACCAGCTGTCGGCCGTCATCCAGGCCGAGGGCATCCATTTCGCCATCCTCACCGTGCCCGAGGCCGTCGCCTCCGGGGTCGTCGACACGCTCCTCAGCCTTGACATCCGGGGCATCCTCAATTTTACTCCCATGCCGCTGAAGGACACGGGAGACTGCGTCATCCACAACATCAATATCGCGCTCGAGTTGGAGAACCTCTTCTACCTCGCGCGACTCTCCCGAAACAGCGCCAAGGAGCCCGCCTCTTGAAACTGAATCTGCTCGCCCTGGAACTCAACGCCGAAATCCTCCACGCGGGAGATCGCTTCGAGCTGGCCGACGTGAAACACATCATCGCCTCCGACCTCATGAGCGATGTGCTCGTCATCGACCGGCCCGGCCCCCTCATCGTCACCTCGCTCGCCTCCGACCAGACCCTGCGCACGGCCGATATCGTCGGCGCCTGCGGCGTGCTGGTGGTGAACGGCAAAAATCTCCCGTCCGACATGAAAAGCCTGGCCGCCGAATACAACATCAGCCTGCTCCGCACCTCCCTGCCCAAGTTCGAGGCCTGCCTCAAGCTGGGGCGCGCGCTTGGCTACTGATCCGAAAGGCCCGCCCATGGGTGGTTCCCCCGCCTTGCCCATCCCGCCCGACCAGTCCCCCCTGGTCCTGCTCGATCTGCTCTTCAAGATGCGGATCAAGGACGTCATGTCGTCCACCGTCATCACCGTGACGCGCAGCCAGACCCTCCGCGAAGCCCAGGCCCTCATGAAGGCCAACCGCATCACCGGCATGCCCGTGGCCGAGGACGGCCGCCTCTTCGGCATCGTGAGCATGGACGACATCGTCTCCGCGCTCGAAGGCGGCTGGATCGGCGAGCCGGTGGAACAGCACATGACCCGCAACGTCGTGGTGCTCGAGGAGGACATGCCCCTCTCCTTCGGCGCCTCCTACTTCGAAAAATACCAGTTCGGCCGCTTCCCCGTGCTCAGCCGCGACAACCTGCTCGTCGGCATCCTCTCCAGCCGCGACGTCAGCGCCGCCGTGCTCATCGAGCTGCTCCAGGAGTTCGGCCGCCTCGAGGCGCGCCTGCCCGCCGTTCAAACGCCCCCCGAAGCCTCCCCCCACCACATCCTCCTGCAGTTCAGCGTCAAGAAATACGACTTCGAGCGCGCCGGCAAGGGCACGCACGAAATCAAGCGCACCCTCACCGGCTTCGGCATCGATCCGCGCCTCATCCGGCGCGCCGCCGTGGCCTCCTATGAAATGGAGATGAACATGGTGCTCCACTCCGCCGGCGGCTCCCTCTCGTGCGTCATCGACCCCGACCGCGTGGAGATCACCGCGCGCGACACCGGCCCCGGCATCCCCAACGTGGAGCAGGCCCTCGAGGAGGGCTACACCACCGCCAACGAGTGGATCAAGTCGCTGGGCTTCGGCGCCGGCATGGGACTGCCCAACATCCGGCGCGTCTCCGACGATTTCGCCATCCAGTCCAGCACGGCGGGCACCCAGGTGCGCGTCGCCATCCGCTTCCCCCCGCCCCCCGCCCCGGAAGGAAAACCCGCATGACGCTGAGCGATCTCGAAACCCTGCCCGGCGGCCGGATCCTTCAAGCCGAAATGGGGGCTAAAACCGCGATCCATGACGCCTGCGCCTCGGACATGCTGAGCGACGTCATGGCCCATGCGCCCGACGATTCGGTGCTCATCACCATCCAGGCCCACACCAACACGGTGGCCGTCGCCACCCTCGCGGGCATCCGCGCCATCCTGGTCTGCCACGACCGGCCCGTGCCGCCCGAGATGCTCGAGGCCGCCCGGCGCGAGCAGATCGCCGTCGCGGTCACCTCCGCCGCGCAGTACGAGGCCTCCTGGCGCATCCACGCCCTGCTCGCCGCCTCGCCATGATCCGGGCGGACCTCCATCTGCACTCCTGCCTCTCCCCCTGTGGCGGGCTGGACATGTCCCCGGCGTCCATCGTGCGCAAGGCCCTGGAAACGGGCCTGCAAACCGTGGCGCTGACCGATCACAACTCCTGCCGGAACAGTCTTGCCATTGCCAAGGTCTGCGCCGCCGCGGGGCTGCCCTGCCTGCACGGGCTCGAAGCCTGCACGGTCGAGGAAATCCACGTCCTCTGCCTGTTCGACACCCTGGAGCCCGCCCTGGCGCTCTCCGACTACATCCACGCCCGGCTCCCCGACATTCCCTGCATCCGCGAAAAGATGGGCGAGCAGGTGGTGGTGAACGAAAGGGACGAGGTGGAGGAGTGGGAGGACCGCTATTTGGGCAGCGGCGCGGAGATCACCTTCACCGACCTGTGCCACAAGGTCCTCGGCGAGGGCGGCCTGTTTATCCCCAGCCACATCGACCGGCCCGCGCACAGCCTGCTCTCGCAGCTCGGCCGCGTGCCGGAGCTTCCCTACTCCGCCGTCGAAATCACCCCCTGGTACAATCTCAAAACGGATCCGCTCAAGGTGGTCGGCCGCTACCCGCTGGTGGGCAATTCCGACTCCCACATGCTGGAGCAGATCGGCATGCGGTGGACCGAGTACGAGGGGGATAAATTATCGACTACCTGTTTCCATCCTCTTGAAATTATGCCCTGATTAGGCTCGAACAATTTTCGAATCTGGCGAAATCGATGTTTTGTTGTTAATCTGGAAATCAGGAAATGAGGAACAGACCGCTCGTTCACGTCCCACCCTTTTTATAGTCAATGGCATCGAAAAAAAGTTCAGCAACAAACCGGAGTCAACGTTCAAGGCTTTCATATACGATCGAACAACCGAAAAATGAATCGCCTCGATATCTTTAATCGCCTTAAGTTCCACAACAATCCGCCCGGCCACCAGCAAATCCAATCGATGCTCCCCGATGGGGTTGCCCTGATAGCTTACCCGAACGATTTTTTGCCGCTCATAAACAATTTCTCTGCAGCCAAGTTCGATACATAGCGCTTCCTCGTACATGGACTCAAGAAAGCCGGGGCCCAGTGTCTTGTGGACCACAATAGCCGCATTGATAATGTTTCCGGTTAAACTCCTGTCAGGAAGCCCATTCTTAAAAGGATCCAATTCCTGATTTTCCTGATTTCCAGATAAAAAAGGTTTTCTTCTGAGAGTGTCAGAAGAATTTTCGGGCAAGAGATCCTCTGTGTTCATGTTTCCTCCACAGGGACCATTCGAGAATGTCTCGAAAATCCTACTCAACTCCCCGCCAGAGTCAATCCACTTCGTCCGTCCACCCCGTCCACTCCCGTCCACTTCGTCCACCCCGTCCACTCCCGTCCACCCACCCCTTGCAACACCCCGCAAAAGACTTGCACTCCCCCGCCGCTTTTGATCATATCATCCGCATAAAGGAGCCTTTTCATGAGAACTCCCCCTCTTCCGACCGTACTGCGGGCTATGGCGGCCACCGCCCTCTGGCTCCTGTGCTCACTCTCCCTTCTGGCGGCAGGCGATGCGGAACTTATCGCCGCCGCCCAGGCCGTCGCCCAAAATGGCGCGGCCGCGGATCCCGCCATGCGCGCCCTCATCATCTCACGGAACAAGGACTTCCAGCGCCTGTCGCTCAACAGCCGGAACATTTCGGCCAACGTGTTCGAAAAATGCCAGGCCTGGTACGTGGAAACCATGAGCCAGTACGCCAGGGAGGAGGGCGCGAAACTCGGCATCGTGGTGCACACGCAAGCCTCCGTGGCCAAAACACCCAAACCCGGGCAGAAATACGCGGAGTTTCAACCCGGCACCGATCTCGACCTGATCACCGATGCCACCACGCCCGAACAGATCGCCGACTTGCAAAAGAAAATGAACGAGCGCATCTCCAAGGAAGTGAAGGCCGGCCTTCCCAACGCGCCGGAGGCGGCCAGCTGGGTTCACGCCAACGACATCGACATGATGGCCGATCCGAACCGCACGACCCCGGAAAATTTCAAAAAAATCTGCGATCAGAACAACTTCGCCTACGAACGGCCGGGCGCCGCCCGGTTCGAAGCCTGGAAGCGGGAGCTGGAAAACAACCCCGCCACCGCCAAGGCCGTTTCCTTCGACGACCTGGGAGACTACCTGGACGAAATGAAAAGCGCCTCGTCCCGGCGCGGCGAACAGATCGCCGGCGTCCAGAGCGAGCTGCGCGACGCCCTCCGCTCCGCGGAGGCGAAGGCGGGCGGCGAGGCGGCCCTTAAAAAGGTACAGCAGCTGCAGGAGGACCTGTATATCCTGCAGGCGCAGCAATCCAAGCTGGTCGAGCGCATCAACGACGCCACGGACACGCTCCTGAAAACCTACCCCGTTCCCGCGGGCACGGTTCTCCAGGGCTCCACGATCACGAAGCACGGAAAAACCCGCGATATGCTCGGCAGCGCCCACGCCCCCGGGCTGGCCAACCAGCTCAACGAGGAGATGCTGCAGGACGCGTACAAGCGCAACGCCGAAGCCCTGGCGGCCATCGCCAAGAAAAACCCCGAAGCGGCCGAGGCCTGCGCCGCCCAGATCCGCAAAACAAGCCAGAACCTGACGCCCAAACAAAAGGTCGAGCTCATCGACTATATCCGGAATGTTCACGGCGAGGACGCCGCCAACGCCATGAAAAGCGCCGTGTTCGGCCAGGCCGCGGACGGCCTGTCCGCCCTGGGCGGCAAGCTGTCCGGCCCCTATACCCTCAAATCCACCTCCGCTACCGCCCGGGAAGCCGCGGAAACCCTTTCCGCCGCCCTGGCCAAGGGCAACCCCCGCGAGGCCATGGCCGCCCTCGAGGAGATGCACGCCAACATGAAGAAAGCGCGCGATCTCGCCTCGCTGCCAGGGGCGGCGGCGAATACGGGGCTGGAAGAGTTCGTCGATGAATACGCCCGGATCCGGGCCTCCGCCTCCAGCCTCCCCCTGGCCGAACAATCCAAGTTCATCGACGAGGAGCTCAACAAGCTGTTTTCCCGCGGCGCCTTCAAGGACAACCTGGCGAACGCGGTGAAAACAGGAGCCCG
>CAXNFL010000039.1:0-11404 GCA_964201555.1 Kiritimatiellia bacterium | reverse complement strand
GGCCTGCTGCCGGGCGCCACCAACGGCACGCTGGTGCGGGCCGGTGCGGCGGTGACCGACTCGGGTGTCTATTATGTGGTGATCACCAATGCCTTTGGGATGAGCATCAGCACGCCGGTCACGGTGACGGTGGGCGAGCCGCAACTGTTGAGTTGGGGTTATAATAACCGTGGTCAATTAGGCGACGGCACCGAAAGCACTCGGAGTAATGCGATGTCCGTGGCCGGCCATGTGGTGGCCGCCGCGGCGGGGGCCGAGCATTCCCTGTATGTGACGGGCGACGGCACGTTGTGGGGGATGGGCGACAACAGCTATGGCCAGTTGGGCGACGGGACATGGCACGGGCAGCTTAATCCTGTGCCCGTGGCCAGCAATGTGGTGGTGGCGGCCGGGGGATACTTGCATTCCCTGTTTTTGAAAAGCAACGGCACGTTGTGGGCGATGGGATATAACGGGTTGGGGCAGTTGGGCGACGGAACGACAACACGACGGGGTAGCCCCGTCCCCGTGGCTAGCAATGTGGTGGCCATGGCGGCGGGCGCCTGGCATTCCCTGTTTTTAAAAAGCGACGGCACGCTGTGGGCCATGGGCCAAAACACATATGGTCAGTTGGGCGACGGGACCACCAACAACCGGAGCGGGGCGGTATGCATGGCCAGCAATGTGATGGCCATGGCGGCGGGATTCAGTCATTCCCTGTTTTTGAAAGGTGACGGCACGTTGTGGGCCATGGGCCAAAACACATATGGTCAGTTGGGCGATGGAACCACCAGCAACCGGAGCCAGGCGATATGCATAGCCAGCCAAGTGACGGCCCTGGCGGCGGGCACCTGGCATTCCCTGTTTTTGAAAGAAGCCGGCACGCTGTGGGGGATGGGCTACAGCGCCCAGGGCCCGTTGGGCGACGGGAGTTGGGCCGAACGGGCCAGTCCCGTGCCCGTGGCCAGCCATGTGGTGGCCGTGGCGGCGGGGGCGGAGCACTCCCTGTTCTTGAAGGACGATGGCACGTTGTGGGGGATGGGCTATAACTACCTCGGCCAGTTGGGCGATGGGACCATCACTTACGCACGCTACTGGCCGGTGCTTGTGTCCGGCATGTCCCTAGCCGCTGTGGTTTCGGGCAGCACCGCCTATCACACCCTGGCGGTGGGGGTGCCGCTTCCGCCGCAGATCACGCGCCAGCCAATCCCGCAGACGGTGCGTTTTGGCAGCAATGTGACATTTTCCGTCACGGCCGAGGGTTTTGCGCCATTGGCCTATCAATGGTTTTTCAACGAGGAAGCGATCAGCGGGGCCACGGCGACGAATGTCACCCTCGCCGGGGTGGCGGCAACAAACGCGGGAAGCTATACGGTGGTCGTGAGCAATCCCGGCGGCAGCGTGACCAGCGGCGTGGCGGTGCTGACGTTTGTCAAGGGGCTGGCTTCGGTCACCCTTGACGGACTGATCCAGACCTATGACGGCACGCCTAGAAGCGTGACGGCGCTTTCCGTCCCATCCGGGCTGACGGTCCTGCTGACGTATAACGGGTCCGCCACCGCTCCGACCGCCGTCGGCACGTATGCCGTGACCGGCACGGTCAGCGACGTCAACTGGCAGGGGAGCGCCAGCGGCACGCTGACAGTCAAGTCGGCCCAGGTGATCCATTTCACCGCGCCCCTGATTCACCCGCTTGCGGGCGCGGTCGGCCTTGCCGCGACAGCTTCCTCCGGGCTTCCGGTTTCGTTTAACGTGTTGAGCGGGCCCGGAACGATCGCGGGCGGCACGAGCCTGACGTTCTCCGCGGCGGGCATTGTGGAGGTGGCCGCCTCGCAGGCGGGCGATGCCGTTTACGGCGCCGCGCCGGCCGTGACCAACTGGATTTTCGTATATACGGTCATTCCCGACAACGGTCCGTTTCAGGGCGGGAATACGGTCATCATCAACAGCGGGTATCCCGGCATGATCGCAAGCGTGCACGTGGGCGGCGTGTTGGCGGAGATCCAGCCGATCGGCCCGGACGGGATGCCCCTCATCATGCCGGCCACCGGTTCGGCGGGCATCAAAGATATCGTGGTTCACACATCGGATAATGGCGATTTCACGCTCCCGAGGGCGTATACGGTCAATCCGGCGGGACAGATTGGCGGCAGCCTGCTGGTGCCGCAGGGCTGGACCGCGCTCGGGGCCGGGCTGCTGGGCAGTGCCGTCAATGCCCTGGCGCATGATGGAGCCAACCTGTACGCGGGCGGCTCCTTCACGGCCGCCGGCGGGGCGGCGGCAAGCCGGGTGGCGCTGTGGAACGGCACGGGCTGGACCAATCTGGGCGGCGGCGTGTCGGGCACCTCCGTCTACGCCCAGGTGCGGGAAGGGGGCAACCTGTTTGCGGGCGGCGATTTCACGAATGCCGGCGGGGTGGCGGTGAGCGGCGTGGCGAAGTGGAACGGGTCGGCCTGGACGAATCTCGCCAGCGGCGTCAGCGGCACGGTGCGCGCCCTGGCGCACGATGGGACCAACCTGTACGCGGGCGGGTCCTTCACAACCGCCGGCGGAGTGGAGGCCAGGCGGGTGGCGATGTGGAACGGAACGGGCTGGACGGCGCTTGGCGGCGGCCTGAGCGGCACGGTGCGCGCCCTGGCGCATGACGGGGTGAACCTGTATGCGGGCGGCGACTTCACCAACGCCGGCGGGGTGGCGGCGAACTTTGTGGCGATGTGGAACGGCACGAGCTGGGCGACTCTTGGAACCGGCTTGAACGGCACGGTGCGCGCCCTGGCGCGGGCCGGCTCCAACCTGTATGCGGGCGGCGACTTTTCGATCGCCGGCGGGGTGGAGGCAAGCCGGGTGGCCCTGTGGAACGGAACGGGCTGGACGGCGCTCGGCGCCGGCATGGACGACATCGTGACCGCCCTGGTCTATGCGGGAACGAACCTCTATGCCGGCGGCTATTTCACAACCGCCGGCGGGGTTCCTGCGAATGACGTGGCGGTGTGGAACGGCGCCGCCTGGACAGGGCTCGACAGCGGCGTGAGCGGCCCGGTGCGCGCCCTGGCGCACGACGGGGCGAACGTGTACGCGGGCGGCGACTTTTTATTCGCCGGCGGGGTGGCGGCAAGCCGGGTGGCGATGTGGGGGCCGAAGGTGATCGGGCTGTCCGGAGTGGATCCGGACAGAGGCTCCCGGGACGGCGACTACCGGGTGACGATCAGCGGCACAAACTTGGGCAATGGATGGGACATCACGAACGTCACGCTGTGCGGGGTCAGCGCTTCCATTCAAAGCCAGTCGGCTACGCAGGTCGTGGTGAGGGCGGGGGCGGCCGCTTCGATCGGCTCCGGCGACGTGAGGGTCTGTTCCACCAGTTATGGCGAGACGGTGACAACCAATGCCTTCACCTACCTCGAGAACCAGTTGATCAGTTTTGCGGGCGTCGCGCCGCAACCGGTCTCGGGCTCGATTGAGCTGTCGGCGTCCGCCTCATCAGGGTTCCCCGTTTCATTTAGCGTGCGCAGCGGGCCGGGGCTGATCGCCGGCGGCACCCTGTCTTTTTCCGCGCCGGGAACCGTTGTCGTCGTGGCGTCACAGGCGGGAGACGCTATATACGGAGCCGCCTTGGAGGCGATCCGCGTGATTCATGTGTATGCGGTCGCTCCCGGTCGCGGTCCGCTGGCGGGCGGAAACGCGGTTGTTGTCAGCATCGGCAGCCTCGGCACGGTGACGAACGTGCAGGTGGGCGGCGTTTCGGCGGCGGTCCAGGGGGCCGACGAGAACGGGCTGAGCCTGTGGATGCCCTCTTTTGGCGTGGCGGGTGGGAAAGACATCGTGATTCACACCTCGGATAACGGCGACTTCACGTTGGCGGGGGCCTACACGGTCAATCCGGCGGGGCAGATCGGCGGAAGCACGCCCGGTCCGGATGCCTGGGCGGGCCTCGGCGACGGACTTCCGGGCAGCTTCGTGCTGGCCCTGGCGCCGGCCGGGTCGAACCTGTTCGCGGGCGGGTCGTTCACGATTGCGGGGGGGGCGGGCTCGAGCATCGCGGAGTGGCGCGGCACGAACTGGAACGATCTCGGCGGGGGGCTGGACGACACGGTGACGGCCCTGGCTTACGACGGGACGAACCTCTATGCCGGCGGCTATTTCACGATGGCCGGCGGCGTGGCGGCGAACTATGTGGCGCGGTGGGACGGCGCGAGTTGGACGAATCTCGGCAGCGGCTTGGACGGACCCGTCTTCGCGCTGGTTGTCGCCGGGGGGAACCTGTATGCCGGGGGCGAGTTCACGACGGCCGGCGGCGAACCGGCGCGCCGCGTGGCGATGTGGAACGGCACGGCGTGGACGGATCTTGGCGGCGGGATGGTGGGCAGCTCCGTGATGGCCCTGGCGCACGACGGGACCCGCCTGTATGCCGGCGGCGAGTTCACCAAGGCCGGCGGCGTGGCGGCGAGCCGGGTGGCGATGTGGGATGGGGCGACGTGGGCAGGGCTCGGCAGCAACATCAATGGAACTGTTTACGCCCTGGCGCTGGCCGGAACCAACGTATATGCGGGCGGCGCCTTCACGACCGCCGGCGCGGTGGTGGCGAACCGGGTGGCGCTGTGGAACGGCACGCGGTGGTCGGGTCTTGAAAGCGGCATGAACGGAACCGTGCGGGCCCTGGCGCACGACGGGGCCCATTTGTATGCGGGCGGCTATTTCACGACGGCCGGCGGCGTGGCGGCGAACTATGTGGCGAGGTGGAATGGAGCGGGCTGGACGAATCTCGATAGCGGCGCGAGCAGCTGGGTGCGCGCCCTGGCGCACGACGGGACCAACTTGTATGCGGGCGGCCTGTTCACGACCGCCGGCGCGGTGACGGTGAACAATATGGCGCGGTGGGAGTCGACGGTCATCCTCCATTCCAGCGTTACGCCGGCCAGCGGCTCATCGGCAGGCGGCTACCTTGTGTTCATCGGCGGGGCAAACCTGGGCAATGGATCGGATATCACGAACGTCACGCTGTGCGGGATTAGCGCGGCCGTTCAAAGCCAGTCGGCAACGCAGATCGTGGTGACGGCGGGCGTGGCCGCCTCCGCCGGTTGGGGCGATGTGCATGTCTATTCCACCAGCTACGGCGAGACCATGAAATCCAACGCTTACACCTACCTCGCCGTTGATCAGCCGTGGAACGCGCGGGTGCAAAGTGGCGATCGCTTTGGCGTCTTCTCGAATCGATTCGGGTTCACCATTGCCGGCGCCAGCAATCTGGTCGTTGTGGTGGAAGGCTGCACGAATCTGGTTCACCCCGTCTGGGTTCCCCTGGAAACCAACACCCTTGCCGAGGGCCTGTATTATTTCAGCGATCCGGCCTGGAGCAATTATCCCGCGCGGTTCTACCGCGTCCGCATGCCCTGAGACGGCAGCCCGCTTGAGTCTCCGGCCCGGCCATTCATCCTTGTTATTCCATGTGTATTCTGCGATCGTCGTTTCTTAAACGGCTCAACAAAAGGCGATCGCCATGATTCATAAGATCCGCATGTTGGCCCTGCTGGGCCTGGTTTTGAATCTTCCCGTGTATGGCCAGGAGCCTCCACAACCGCCGGAGACGCCGGCGGAGCCGCAAGCCTACTGGCCGACCCAGCCGCGGCCGCTTCCGTTTGTGCATACTCTGTTTTCGAGCAATATGGTGATTCAGCGGGATGTGGCCGATCCGATCTGGGGATGGAGCACGCCGGGCGACACCATCACGGTCACGGTGGAGGATCCCGAGGGAAAGAACCTGGGCGGCGGAGCCCGCGCGACCGCCGTCGCGGGGGCGGACGGCAAGTGGATGACGAAGATCGGTCCGTTTGCCGCCGGCGGGCCTTTGACGCTGACCATCAAAGGGGCGACGCGGCAGGTGGTGTTGAAAAACGTGCTGGCGGGCGACGTCTGGCTCTGTTCCGGGCAGTCGAATATGAACTGGCCGGTCCGCCTTTGCCTGAATGGGGAAGAGGAGTCCAAGCAGGCGACCAATCCGCTGATCCGGTCGTTCACCGTCAGCCTGTATCCTTCGCTCGTGCCGATGCCGGTGCCTCCCGCGGCGGTATGGGAGACCTGCACGCCGGAGCAGGCCCGCAACTTCACCGGCTTGGGCTACTTCTTCGCCCGCGAGATCACCCGGGTTGAAAAGATCCCGATCGGCCTCATCCACAGCTCCGTCGGCGCGACCGCGGCCGAGGTCTGGATCAGCGGGGACGGGCTGCGGAAGTATATGCCCTTCGATTTCAAGGGGCAGCTGGAGAAGCTGGCCGCTGAAACCGGCGATCCGGCCGCCGACTATTTCAAAGAGCTTGAGAAATGGGCGGCCGCCGCGGACGTGAAGACCAACGACTGGATGAATATGCCGGTGGACAAGCCCTGGGAGGAAAACGGGCTGTCCAACTTTGACGGGCTGGTCTGGTACCGCAAGGACGTGGTCATCCCGGAGCCCTGGGCCGGAAAGCCGCTGTCCCTCGTTTTGGGACAAATCAGGGACAAGGACATCACTTGGTTCAACGGAACGCTGATTGGCTGCACCCAGGGCAAGGGAGCCTTTCGCCGCTACGGGATCGAGGGCGCGTGCGTGAAGCCGGGCAGCAATGTCCTGACCGTGGCCGTCTTCAACACCAACGGGCCCGGCGGCTTTGGCGGCAATGCCAAAAACATGATGTTGCGCTCGGCGTCCGACGACAAGGCGATCGGCCTGGGCGGGATATGGCAGGCCCGGCCGTCGGCCGCGATGAAAGACATCGCCTTGCCGTTTCCCCGGCCGAAGCTGGGCTATTACAAGACCATCACCGCCATGTACAACGGCATGATTGCGCCGCTGACGCCTTTTGCCATCAAGGGCGCGCTGTGGTTCCAGGGGGCCGCCAGCTGGCCGTTCTGGCTGCAGTACCGCCGCCTGCTTCCGGCGCTGATCGCCGACTGGCGCGACCGCTTCCAGGTGGGCGACTTTCCCTTCCTGACCGTGACCCAGTCCACAATCAACCAGAAACAGACGAAGCCCGTCGAGCCGGCCTACGGCGAGATCCGCGAGGCGCATTGGCGCACCGTCCGCAAGGTGCCCAACACCGGACTGGTTGTGGCGGCCGACCTTGGCGACGAGCCGGTTTCGAATATTCATTTCAAAAACAAGCAGGAGGTGGGTCGCCGCCTGGCACTGGTGGCGCGCCACCTGGCCTACGGCGAAAAGGACCTGGTTTATTCAGGGCCGGAATACACCGAGATGATGCTGGAGCTGACGAAGGAGCAGCCGAATAAGGACGAAAAGCACTATCAGGCCCGGCTCTATTTCAACCATGTCGGCGGCGGGCTGGTGTTCAAGCCGGGCACGGAAAAGCCGAACGGGTTTGCGGTTGCCGGCGAGGACAAGAAGTTTGTCTGGGCCGATGCGGTGATCGAGGGCGACACTGTGGTGGTCTCCTCGCCCGAGGTGGCCGTGCCGAGGTGCGTCCGCTACGGCTGGTCGTCCAATCCCATCCTCACGCTGTTCAACAAGGAAGGCCTTCCGGCCATCAACTTCCGGACGGACGAGTAGTCTTAATCCTGTTGACTTGAAGGCTATCGGGCCAGCGCTTTGCCCAGGGACGTCAAGCCTTCCACCAGCTCATCGTGGATGGCGGCGTAGGGCAGGGTTCCCATGATCATGGGCACCATGTCCGCCGCATAGCCGCCCTTTGCCGCGGTGGTGTGATCCGGCGCATAGCCCTGCGTATCGTTGGTGACGCTCATCACCAGGGCCGAAGGATCGCCCAACCGGCTGCGCACGTCGTTTTTGATGGCTTGGAATGTCTCGAACGGGCTGGCCAGCAGGAGGAGCGGGCCGATCCGGAACCCCTGCAGCTCGAGGGGCGGGGACATTGATTCCCCGCGCTCCATCGCCGTGATGATCCGGCGCAGGGCCAGCGTATACACCATGGCCATCCGGACCGGGTGCGCTGAGTCCAAGGCGTCTGGCGCGTGCAGCAGCGCCTCCTGCTCCGCGAGAAGGCCTTTCAGCTTTTGAAGCCCGAAGGGCTTGCGGCTGAACGGCTGCGGGCGCGACAGGGCCGACAGGGACTCGACAGACAGGGGCGCGGCCTCGCGCAATCCCTGGCGGATGCTCCGCGCGAAGCGCCCGGCGATCACGTCGAGCGCCAGGAGGGACTCGGTCTCCGGCTGGTGGACCACGCAGGAGTTCACGTCCCCGTTGGCGCCTTGCAGGAACAGGCCGACCGAGCCGGGATGCTCGTGTTCGATGAGATTCGTCGCCACGCCGCAGTAGTCGCCGTGGATGTAGCGCGTTTCGGCGCAGCAGACCACCGGGTGGCAGCCGAAGTAGCTCACGAAGCCGAGGAGTTTTCCCTTGGCCGTGACTCGGAGCACCTGGCACGTCGTGTCGGTCAGCTCCGGCTTGGCGGGCCGCCACTCCTCGCGGAGGACGTCGGCCAGCGGCGGGCCGTCCACGTCGTACTGCCGGTTGAGCCCGATGCCTTCGCAGGGAACCGTGGCGCGGCTGATTTCCGCCTCTTGCACGTTGTCCAGCGCGGCGAGGCAAGCCGCGGCGAGGCGCTGCGGCAGGAGCTCGAGGTAGGGCTCGTCGGGGGCGCCCCAGCCGATGTAGCCGCCGGTGTTCGGGCCGCTGTGCGTGTGGGTGCACGCCAGCATCAGGCATTCCGGCGCCACGCCGCGGCGCTCCCGCACCAGCTCGCGCACCCGGCGGGTGATCGACTCCTGCACGCCGATCAGGTCGCAGCTCGCCAGGATCAGCCGCTGGCCGTCCAGCTCCACGGCCATGGCCCGCGCCCAGAGGCGGTCGCGCACCCCGATGGAGCGGCGCAAGTTGTAGGGGCCGAAGCCGCTCAGCTCGACGCCGATGCGCGGGGTGATATCGATCTTGGCGAACCCGATCTTCATTTGGCCGCCTTTTTCTGTTTCTCCCGCCACCAGGCGGCAACCTTGGGAAGGCGGGCGTTGACCTTTTCAATGGCCAGCAGCAGCTCCCCGATGTAGGCCGCGCTTCCCAGCAGATGCGTGTGCGAGAGGACGAGCGCCGTCTCGTTGACCGCCTTCTCGGTGTTGGCCAGCTTGAGCGTGCGGTAGTTCTGCATGCGCTTGGGATCGCGATAGGGGACCGGGCTGGTGCGGTCGTAGAGGTTGAGCAGCGGGGCGGAATAGACCGGCCAGTACGTGCCGTACAGGCTGCAGCCTTCGGCCGCGAGCGCGGCGGAGTAAGCGGCCTTGGGCAGGCCCGCCGCCTTCTTCGCATCGTAGCAGAGGGTCATGGCGTAATAGGCCTGGCGGGTGATGCGCGGATCGCGGAAGGCCGCGCGCAGGGGGCCGCCGAGCGCCGCCAGGCCTTCGCGGACGGTCGCCGCGTTTTCCTCGCGCAGCCGGGTCTGCTCGGCCAGGCGGCTGAGCCCGCCGCGGAGCAGGACGGCCTGCATCTCCGTGATGCGGTAGTTGTGGCCGTAGCGATTGGCGGCCTGGCCGTCGGGGCCCCAGCCGACCTGCTTGAGCGCGTAGGCGATCTTGTAGACCTCCTCGTTGTTGGTGGTGATGGCGCCGCCCTCGCCGCACGTCAGCACCTTGCTCTGCTGGAAGGAGAAGCTGCCGGCGTCGCCGATCGCCCCGGCGCCCTGGTTGCGCCACCGGCTGCCATGCTGGTGGGCGACGTCCTCCACCACCTTGATGCCGTGCTTGCGGGCGATGGCCATGATGGCGTCCATGTCGCACATGCAGCCGTAGAGGTGGACGGGAATGACCGCCTTGGTGCGCGGCGTGATGGCTTTTTCGAAGGCCTTCGGGTCGAGCGCGAGGGTTTCGAGGTCGATGTCGGCGAACACGACGTTCGCGCCGATATCGAACGCGGCCTGGGCCGTGGCGCACCAGGTCAGGCCGGGCACGATGACCTCGTCGCCAGGCTCGACGCCCACGGCCTGCAGGGCGCACTGGAGCGTGACGGTGCCGTTGGCGAGGGCGAGGCAGTGGCGCGCGCCGATGAAGGAGGCGTATTCGCCGCAGAAGGCGGTTTCGTGGGCGCCGAGCCAGCTCCACTTGCCGCTGCGCACCACGCCTTCCATCCAGGCGACTTCGAGGTCGCCCGAGACGGGCCAGGCGGGGGCGGCGCGGGTGACGGCGGGGGTTCCGCCTTCGGCGGCCAGGAGGGCAGCGGTTCCGGTATTCTTCTTTTTCATGGGGCGCCTCGTATTGACAGGAGTTGACATTTCGCGATAACTCTATCACTCTTTTCCTTAAATGCCAATAGCTCGGCATTGCGCTGACTTACCTTTTATTGCGATGCAAACACCTTCCTCAAACTCCACGCCCCTGTTTTCGCCGGCGGAGCGGGCGCTGCTCCTGGCGCCGGCGCAGTGGCGGCTGGTCAGCACGGCGGTTCCGCCCGACGTGCGGGCGGTCCGGCATCCGCTCCACGAAAGCTGGTCGCGGCGGCACAGTCACGCGCATGCGACCCGGGAGGTGATGGTGGCGCTGAGCGGGACCGGGCGCCAGAGCCTGCGCGGAAAGGTGTACCCGGCCCGGCCCGGAGCGGTCTTCCTGTTCGACGCGATGGAGCCGCATGACCAGAACTACCGGCCGCCCCATCCGGAAGCGGACCATCTCTGGCTGGCCTTCATGCCGGACCGGGTGCTGGTCATGTTCTGGCGCGTGGGGCCGGGGAAGCGCCGGGCGGTCGAGCTGTGGCGGCGCTGGTTCAGTCTGGCGGAGCTGGGGCTGGCCTCGGTGCGCGCCCTGTTTCCGGATTCGTCGCAGCCGGACGTTGCCGCGGACGCGGTCCGGGCGCGCATCCTGGCGGGGGTGGCCCTGGTGGCGGCGGCGCTGGTGGCGTGGGGCGACAAGCCGCGGGCCGTGGAGAACGAGACGAGCCATTTCCGGGATGACGTGATGGCGATGATCCAGCGCTACATCCGGGAAGCGGATGGAAAGGGGTGCCGGCTGGAAAGCCTGGCCCGGCTGGCAGGCTATGGGAAGTTCCACTTTTTGCGGCTCTTCCGCGCCTACGCCGGCCTGACGCCGATGCGCTACGCGGAGGGCTGCCGCCGGGAGGCGTACGCCCGGCTGGCGGGGGTGGGTTACAGCCAGAAGGCGATCGCCGAAGCCCTGGGCTTCGCCCATCCCTCGGCCCTGACGCGGTGGCGGCGGCGTGATGCGGGTTGTTCCATTTCGGGCGCAAAAGGGCGGGTGCTTTCGGGCTGATCCGCCATGCGCCTGTGGGCGGCGGGGTTACCAGCGGGGGTTCGGCGTTCCGGCCGGAATCTGGCGGTCGCTTTTCCGCCCTGAGGGGCGACGGCTTGATGAGCCGGGACCATTATTCCACGTCTCATCGCCGTCGCCCCTCATCATCGGAAAATCGCCTCGCCATATTCCGGCTGACGGAACGCCGAACCCGGCTAGCCATCGCGCGCCCTGCTCACTGTCGTTC
>CAXNFL010000038.1:0-11421 GCA_964201555.1 Kiritimatiellia bacterium | reverse complement strand
GCCTGCTAAGGCGCGGTCTGGTGCCCTGTCCACCGCTTATCAGCGGCGGCTACGATCTCCGCGCGAAGCAGGTGGCCCGGGCGCTCCGCGCACGGGAAACAAATCGGTAACAAAAAGGTTCCGTCGCGAGGGACCGCGACGGCCACCTTAAAACGATCAGCCAAATGTCGTGTGGTCTTTTCTCAGGATCATGCCATGCGGCGTTCCGGCTGATTGTTATTGCTTGTGAAAAACATTTCATTGTAAGTTACAAATTTGCCGCATAACCAAGGAATCGCTATGAATAAATGCATGCGAATCGGAGCGTTGAGTATTCTTTTTTTCCAGCTCATTCACGCCGCTCCAGCCCAGGATTTGGTGCGCTTTTTGAATGCCGCTCCGCCGAGTTCCCTGTTTAAGGCCCAAGGGGGCTCATGGGGCGTGGCGACCAACGAGAATGAGCCCGTGCTGCGCTGGCAGCCGGAGGCGGGGCAGACCGCCGTGCTGGAGCTGCCCCCCGGCTCCCCGCTTCTTGAGCGGATGAAATCCATGGACTGGCTGGACCTGGAGTATCGCATTGTCTCCGGGCGGGTCGATGATCTCGGCCTTTCCACGCGGGGGCTGGTTTCCGGCCATCGCCGTTACAAAGTACACAACACCGGCATTGCGCGAAGCACAACGAAGACGGGCGTCTGGCATCCCTTCGACCTGGAGCTGGCCCGTCCGAATTGGTTTCCCTGGGACGACCCCGATGGTTCCGACGCCGACGTCTTTTTCCGTTTTTCCGCGCTCGCCCTGGAGCCCGGCACGGTGATCGAATTCCGTCGCATGACCGCCCATACCGGATGGCTCCAGCTGAAGCCCGACTTTGAGCTGCCGGTGACCTGGCCGTTTTCCACCGTGCGCCCGGACGGCTCGGTGGAATACCGGCTCACGTGGCACCTGTTGAACGCTTCCGGGAAAACGGATATCCTCTCCGCCGAATTGCTTTCCACGCATCGGCTCTTTCAACCGGTCTTCGTGACGAACAACGTCGAAACACGTGTCGGCGGCACAGCGGCTGTTCCCTTTGAACTTATGGCGGTTCTTCCTGCCGAGGCCGTCCGGTCTGCGCCGCCTCTTTATACCGAGCCCCTGCGCGTGAAGTTCACCCTTCGGAACCGGCCCGATGTGGCGGTTTATTGGTCGGGGGATTTGGTGGCCCCCCTTCCGGCCGGAACCCGCCGCCAGGTGGTCTTTTCTGACGCCGTGCTCACGGACGCGCGAATGGCTTCCAAACAGCCGACCGGGGAACTGGCCAAAATACTGGATTTGAAAAAGGTGATCGCCGGCGCCGACGACTTCAAGTCCAAGAAGCTTCTGCAGATTCCCGTCGGCAACCAGTGGCCCGGCTCGGTTTTTCCCGCGCCCTGGGTGGTGACCGACACGATGTGCCAGATCTCCAACAAAGTCACGGGCGAGGTGGAGTTCAACACCTTCCGGGCCGGCCTGGGCTGGAAAAAATACCTGGAGTACCCGGGCAATGCCGCCGAAAACCTTGGCGAGGCGTACCTGTTCACGGGCGACGAAAGCTACGCCACGCAGGCCATTGCCTATTTCTCGCTCCTGGCGCAACAGTATCCGCTGCTGCCCCTCAACAGGCCCTTTGAATTGACCTGGGCAGGCGGGCCTGCAACGCTGGGCGCTTCCCGCTGGGGCAACGGCAGCACCTACGGGGGCTCCATGTTCATGCGGCTCGAAAGCCGCCTGCTGAACATGGTTTCCGAATCGCCCTCGTGGACCGGGCAGGCGCGCGCCGCGGTTTATACCAATTTCGTGATTCCTTATTGCCTCGAGGTCATCAAGTTCAACGGCGGCATGAATAACCAGACGGATATCGGCAATCATAACGTCCTGCTCATGGGCCTGGCGTTCCAGGATGCCGGCCTGGTCAAGTGGGCCTTGCAGCACGACGGCGGCATTCTTCCCCGCCTCACCGATATCGATGCCGACGGGTTCTCCTCCGAGGGCCGCCCGATCGGCTACCATATGGCCGGCATGGCCGAATATATTCCCTCGCTGGCCTATCTCAAGAACTCCACGCTGGACGTGCCCGTGCCCTGGGAGCGGCTCCTGGCGGCCATCCGCATGCCTTTCCTGCGCGCCGGGCTTAGCGGCCGCATTCCCAACACGGGCGACTGCGCCCGCTGGCAGCTCGCGGCCCTGAATCCGCACGTCGACTACATCCTCGACTACTTTCCCCGGGAACCCTGGCTGGACCGGGTGGCCGCAGGCAATTCCCCGTCCGCCAAGATTCGCCTCTTCAACAAGGGACAGGGCAAGCCGGACAAGGATCGCTGGAAGGTCCTGCTGTCCAAGGAGCCGCAGCTCTTCCCCCATGCCGGCATGGCCATCCTGCGCACCGGCGATACCCCCGATACGCAGATCATGGCGACTCTGGATTACGGGCTGAACATCTATCACGGCCATCTCGACCGCCAGCAGGTTACGCTGATGGCGTACGGTAAAACGTTCACCCATGGCTTCGGCAGCGTTTACAACGTCGGCGCCGGCGGCATGACCAACGGCCCCAACGTTCTGCGCGATGTGCCCTGGAATAGCTCGCTGTTCCAGAATGTCATTCTGGTGGACCAGAAAAGCCAGAATCCCGCCATCGGCAAGCTTCTGGCCTGGAGAGCGCAGCCTGAGCGGCAGGTCGCTGTCGCCCGCGTCGATGCCGTCCAGCCGGGCGTCAACCACACCCGCGCGGTTGTGCTGACGGAGGGCGTGGTGATTGTCCTGGACTCCATTGAGTCCGATTCAACCCACCAATATGACTGGGTCTACCACAACTTTGGAGAGCTGGCGCCGGGTGCCGGCTGGACCGCCGCCCCGTCGAAGGTGGCCCTGGGTGTCGCCAAGAGCGTGGGGTACGCCTGCATTCAGGAGCTCCAGCGACTGTCTGGAAGCGGCTCGCTTCTATTGAACTGGGATCTTACCCATCAGGTGGACGCCCTGAAGCCCCCGCCCGCGACTAATGTGCTTCCCGTCATTGGCTTGGATTTCCGACAGGTTTCCAGCCTGCCGGGCGAGGTGTATACCGGCGTGCTCGGATTGAATAATCCCAATACCCGGACGGTGTGGGATCGCGCGCCGTCCGTGTTCCGCCGGGTCGAGGGGAAGAATGTCTTCTGGGGCACCGTGCTGGCGCCCCATGGCGCCGAATCGCCGGTGGCCGGGCTGGAAGCGGAGGGAGCGGACGGCATCCGTGTGACGCTGAAAAACGGCAAGACCGTTTCCTGTTCCCTGGCGGGCCTGATCCGGGATTATCCCTTCAAAGGCCCCTGATTCCAAGGCGAAATCATCCTAATCGCGTCAGGGTTGTTGCGCAGGTTTGTGGTTGCGTGATGCGGGTTGCGCCGTTTCGGCAACGGCCTAGCGAACGCTTTTGAGCGCTGGCGCCACCTAGCGCGGCTTCGGGGACATTGAGTCCACCTCGCCGCGCCAGTCGCCGCCATCATCTCAAAATCGCCTCGCCATGCCGTTGCTGATCGAAACGGTGCAACCCCCTAGCCATCGCGCGCCCGGTTCGCTGTCGCTCACGTCGGGCGGCGCGCGAGATGGCTTCCGCCCAAAGCCCTCCTTGAAGCCACGCAAGCGATATATATTTCTTTTTGAACGTCTTGTCGGGCTCAAGTGGAAGCCCACATCACGCAAATACACTCCAAGATCAATCCGGATTCTCAGGCTTCGCCGCCGCGGAAGGATTCGATGAAGGCCATGCCGTATTCGTCCTTGCCGGTCAGCAGGTCGCAGGCCAGCTTGAAATCCTTGGCCTGCGGGTCGAGTCCGTTCAGGATCTCCTTGCCGATCTGGGCCGGATCCACGATGCCGCCGTCCGCGCCCTTTTCCACGGCCAGGTAGCTGAACACCTGGTTGATGAGCTTGCGGTTGGGCATGCCGAAGGAGATGTTGCTCAGGCCCGCCACGATGTGGATGCGCGGGCCATAGGCCTTGCGGATCGCCGCCACGGCTTCGAGGAACCGGTTTCCGTTCTCCGCGTCAACCGAAATGGGGAACACCAGCGGGTCGATGTGGACGGCGGGAAGGTCGAAGCCCTCTTGCTTGAGGAGCACCATCAGCCGCGCCACGTTCGCGAGGCGTTCATCGGTCGAGCTGGGGAGCTCCTTTTCGCCGGCCGCCGAGGCGATGACCACGGCCTTGAACTCGGCGGCGGTGCGGATGGCGTCCGTGCGCTCGAGGGAGACCGAGTTGACCATGGGGCGGCCGCGGGCGGGATCGCAGGCGGAGAGGCCGGCGCGCAGGATTTCCGTGTTGGAGGAATCGATGCTCATCGGGATCTTGACGGCCTTCTGGACCACATCGACCGTCCACTTCATCAGGCGGACGCGCTCGGCGATGTCCGTGCTGAACTCGTCGACGTTGATGTCGAGATAGGTGGCGCCCTGCATTTCCTGGCGCTTCGCAAGGGCCTGCAGGTAGTCGATGCCGGCGGCCTTGCCGGCCGCATCGCCATAATTGCCCTGCCAGATGGCCACGGCGCAGTGCTTGACCTTGCCGTTCGCCCAGTCGCCGCCGTCGAGGAAGACCTTCGGCACCGGCAGCTCGCGCGTGTCTTTGCCGGATTTGTAGAGGATGACCTGCTCGCCCTTGGCGTTGGGGGCGACGTTCTTGCCGCCCACCTTGAAGATGCGCGTGCAGTGGATGTTTTCGCCGACGCTGATAAACGTATCGATTTTCATGGAAGTCTCCTGTTTCTGAAAAGTGTGTTTATCTTACGGAACCTTTTTTGCCTTGTCCATCTTTCCCGAACGCTATTCCGCCAGGACGACTTGGAGGGTCAGGAGCGCGTAGCAGGTGGCGGCAAGGGTGTCGTGTTCGCTCCGGCCATCCGAAGGTTTCCAGAACAGGCCGCCTGTTTTCGGGTCGACCTGCTGCCGGTTGATCAGGTTGCGCGCCAGGAGGGGGCGCCACGCGAGGAGCGTGCGGTCGTTCAGGGGGAGCCGGTTTTCGCCGGTTTGGGCCAGTGCCAGCGCCAGGATCAGCTGGTCTTCGTAGTCGAGCGTGTCATACCGGTCCGGCGAAAAGGCATCCCTGTGGCGGGCCATCCAGTTGAACGCTTTCCACATCACGGGATCGTTTCGCGCGGCTCCCGCGGCTTGGAGTCCCAGCAGCACGGCGGCCGCGTCGGTGAGGGTGGCAATCTGAACCTGGGCGAGCCTCTGGGTGGCTTCCAGGGCGGGCGGGGGGGCTGGAAGCGAGTGCAGGGCGAGCAGGCGGACGGCCAGGAGGCGGGGCTCGGAGGGAAGGGGCGTGGCCGCCAGGCGGTCGCGAAGCCCCGGCAGCAGCGGCTTCAACTCGGGCCGGGTGGCGGCTTCCCGGGTCAGGGCCAGCAGGCTGAACATCATGACCGGCACGGCGCTGTTGGTGGACGCGCGGCCCAGCCAGGCCAGGCCGCGCCGCCGGATGGGCTCATCCGAGGGGTTGGGGCTGCCGGCAAAGGCCAGCAGCGGCAGCGCCGTGAGATCGGGCCGGTCGGCCCCATCCCAGCTGCCGTCGTCCAGCTGCAGGGCCCCCAGCCAGGCCAGGCCCCTGTCCAGCGCGGCCCGCGATTCATGGGCCAAAGACGCGTCGAGGCGGCCTGAAAACGCCGGCGAGCCGGGAATGACGGGAGCGGCCGCCAGGCAGGCGACGGCCATTCCAAACAACCCGGGTGTCAGGGCGAAAAGACGCATAAAAAAGGGATTCCTTTCAGACCGTAAAAGAATATACTCTGACCCCGTGTGAGTCCAGTTCAAGCGGACTGTTGCTGAAGGAGCCTCCATGCCCTCTATTTTCCTTCACAAGGGAGTGTGTCTGATGTGCGCCATGGTCATGATGATGGGTTGCAAAGGCCGAGCCTCCGAGTCGGCCGTTCGTACCGCGTCGCCCGCCGCTCCGGCCGGCCAGATCCGGCCGCCTGCCGTGGCCGGCATGTTTTACGAAGAGGACGCCAAGAAGCTCGATCGCGCGGTGCGGGGCATGCTCAAGGGCGTGCCGGCTCCCGGCGGCGGCCGCCTTCGCGCCGCCGTGGTTCCGCATGCCGGATATGTCTATTCGGGCTCCTGCGCCGCCACCGCCTATGCGGCGTTGAAAACGGGCGACTATGATCGCGTGATCATCCTGGCGCCCTCGCACACGCGCGGGTTCCGCGGTCTCGCGCTGCCGACCCTCGGCATGGCGCAATACGCCACGCCGCTCGGCGCCGTGCCGCTCGACCGGCCGGCGTGCGACCAGATTGCCGCCCTGCCGGGCTTCAGCCGCGAGCCCGACCTGGTCACCCGGGAGCATGCCGTGGAGGTTCAGCTGCCGTTCCTTCAGGCCGCGCTGGGCCGGTTTTCCCTGGTTCCCATCATCTGCGGCTCCCTTTCGGCCGCCGATCTGGACCGGGCCTCCAAGGCGCTGGCGCCCTTCGTCACCGACCGCACCCTGGTGATCGCCTCCTCCGATTTCACCCATTACGGCGAAGACTTCGGCTACCAGCCCTTTACCGAAGACATTCGCGAGCACCTGTATGAGTATCTGGACGAGGCCTCCTCGGCCGTCGCCACACGGAACAGGGCGGCTTTCCGGGCGCATTGCGAGAAAACGGGCGACACCATCTGCGGCCGCTTCCCCATCGACATCCTGATCGGCATTCTCGATGAAATCAAGGAGCCCGTGGAGGGCCGTGTTCTGGCCAAGCTGACGTCCGGCGATCGCACCGGTGATTACCAGCACTGCGTCTCCTATGCGGCCATCGGCTTTTTCACCCCTGGCGGCACCGCGGCCGGCAGCACCGCCGCCTGGTCGCCCGGCCTGTCCAAGGCGGAAGAGAAGACCCTGCTCGCCATCGCCCGCGACACGCTGACCTGGGCCGTTGAGGGTAAAACGAATGAGTTCGACTTCTCCCGGTACGCCGTGCCGCCGAAGATGAAGGAGGTGACGGCCACCTTTGTCACGCTCAAGATTCAAGGGCATCTGCGCGGCTGCATCGGCTCCCTGGAGCCGGAGGCGCCGTTGTTTGAGTCGGTCCATGACAACGCCGTTCATGCCGCCATGCATGATCCGCGGTTCAGTCCGGTCCGACCGGAGGAGCTTCGGGCCATTCATGTGGATGTGTCGATTCTCAGCCCCATCCGGCCCATCGCGTCATGGAAGGATTTCGTGATCGGAAAGAATGGAATCATCATGGCCAAGGGCCGGCATCGGGCGGTTTATCTGCCCGAGGTGGCGCCGGAGCAGGGGTGGACGGTTGAAGAAACGCTCGCGTCGCTGAGCGAAAAGGCGGGCCTTCCTCCCGATGCGTGGAAGGACGGGGCGACGTTCCAAGTGTTTGAAAGCGTGGTCCTGGCGGAGGAGTAATGGCCCTTTCGATGTTTTTCCTGGGCTGCCACGCGATGGTGGTCCAGATGCTCCTCATGCGCGAGATGCTGGCTGCCTTTTCGGGCAACGAGCTGACCATAGGCGCGGCCTTTGGCATCTGGTTCCTGGCCATCAGCGCCGGCGCGCTGGCGGGCCGGGCCGCGGCTCGCTCCTGGACCAGCGAGGCGCTCCGGCTTCTCTTCAGCGGGCTCCTGGTGATTCTCGCCCTTCTGCCTCCGCTGTTGCTCTATGGGTTGATCCGCTCCAAGGATCTGCTCGGCATCCCGTCTTACACGAACCTTCCCTTTTGCCAGCTGGCCCGGCTGTTTCTGCTGATCCTGGGCCCGGTCTGCGTGATCCAGGGCGTGGCTTTTCCCTGTGCGTGCCGGCTGGCCAGCGAGGGGAAGCGGCTTGGCATCAGCCGGATCTACGGCTTGGAGTCGCTGGGCAGCCTGGCGGGCGGCCTCGCTTTTGGCGCGGCCATGGCGGGCGGGCTTGCGACGCTGGCCGCCGCGCTGGGCGCCTCGGCGATCGGCTTCGCGGCGCTTGCCGCCAGCCTGCTTACGCCCTGGCGGCGCATCCTGGCCATTGCCCTCGCCCTGGTCGCCGGTTTGATTCCAATCATCTATCCGGATCTGGTGCAAAAGAGCGCGTTGAAATGGGAGGCGCCCCGATGGGCGGCCGCCTCCGGGCGGCCGGTGGAGGTGGCGGCGCGGGTGGAATCGCCCTACCAGCGGCTCACGGTGATCCTGATGGGGAAGCAGGCGGTCCTTTACGCCAACAGCCAGCCGCTGTTCATGTTCCCCGATCCGGTCCAGTCGGAGCCCCTGATCCATGGCGTTCTGGCCAGGCATTCCGGTCCGGTGTCGGTCCTGCTGATTGGAGGCAATCCCGCCGATCTGGGCCGCGCGCTGCTGGCCCATCCGGGCTGTTCGGTCACGTATGTGGAAACCGATCCCTGGATCTGGCGGCTCACGGCCGACAAGGCCTTCATTCAAGCCTCCAAGGGGCGCTTCCAGGTGGCCCCGTTCGATCCGGTCTGGTTTGCCCGGCAGTCGGAGCCCGGCCGCTACGACATCATTTTGCTGATGGCGCCCGAGCCGGAAACGGTGGGCTTGAACCGGTTTTACACGGCCGAGTTCTACCGGTCGCTGCGCCGCCTGCTCAAGGCGGACGGATTCCTGTGGACCTCCGTCGAGGCCTCGGAAGAGCTTCAGGCGGAAACCGGCCTGCTCGCCGCCTCGGTTTTCCGCACCCTGGCCCAGGAGTTCCAATCCGTCCAGGTGACCTACGGCACGCGGATCTCCTTTTTTGCCTCGGACAGGGAAGCCGGGGTGCCGATGGAGCGCGACGAACTGGCGGCCGCCGCCGCGTCGGCCGGAATCCAGTCCCCCTACTTCAAGCCGGAGCAGTTCCTGTCGGATGAATCCATTGATCCGGTTAAGATGGCCGCCACCCGCGAGGCGCTTGAGGCGATGCCGGTGGCGGTGAATACGCTGAATCATCCGGTGACGCACATGTTCATGCTTCTGCGCTGGAACCGGTTTTCGAACTCGCGCCTGGACCGGCTGCTGTGGGAGCTGGCGAGCATGCAGGGGTTGGGTCTGGCGGAAGGGCTGTGCGGCGCCATGCTGGTCGGCGCGCTGGTCATGATCTCGGCCCTGCTGTTTTTCCGGGGCCGCCGGCGCCAGGACATGGTTCGCGGATTCCTGCGGACGGCCATTGCCGTGGCCGGATTTACGGCCATGGCGTTTGAGCTGATCCTGATTTTCCTGGCCCAGTCGCTGTTCGGCTATGTGTATGAGCGGCTGGCTTTCATCGTGGCGCTCTTCATGGCCGGACTGGCCGCGGGGGCGCTGCTGGTGCGGCGATTTGAAACGGCCGATTCAAAGGCCGCCTGGAGCCTTTCGGTTGCCGCCTGCACGCTGCCGGTCATCCTGGGCATGGCCCTGCCGGTGTGGCTGGGCGCGGGGATCACCCAGCGGGCGCTGGCCGAGTGGGTGTTGCACGGGTGCATGGTCCTGGCGGGCGCCTCGGTGGGCATCCTGTTTCCGATGATCAACCGGCTGCTGCGGGAAAAGGGCGAGGCGCTTACCACGGCCGCGGGCTCCACGCATGCCGCCGATAATCTCGGGGCGGCCCTGGGCGGCCTGCTGGTGGGGCTGGTGCTGATTCCCGCCCTCGGGGTCAGCCTGGCCTGCTTCGTGGTGGCGTTCGCCAATACGATGCTGGCGCTTTGCCTGGCCGCGGCGCGTAAAACGGCCTGAGCCTCAGCCCCAGATTCCGGGGATCGCCGCGCGGCAGGCGGGGCACGCGCCGTTATTTAGCCGGTTCGACAGGACGCGGTTGCCGATCCGTTCGATCAGGACCTGGCCGCAGGCGGGACAGATTGTGTTTTCGCCGCCCAGCCCCGGCGCATTGCCGATGTAGACATAGCGGCACCCTTCCTTCATCGCCAGGGCGCGCGCCGTTTTCAGCGTTTCGTAGGGGGTCGGCGGCAGGTTGCGCATCCGGTACATCGGGATGAAGCGCGAAAAATGCAGCGGCACCTGGGGGCCGAGTTCGGTGGCCACCCAGGCCGAGAGGCGCTGGAGTTCCGCTTCGCTGTCGTTGAGTCCGGGGATCACGAGCGTCACCACCTCGGTCCAGATCCCCAGCTTCTTCAACAGCTTCAAGGTGTCGAGCACCGGCTGCAGCCGGCCTCCGCAGGTTTCGCGGTAGAAGGTGTCGGAGAAGCCCTTGAGATCGATTTTTACCGCGGTCAGCAGGGGGACGAGTTCCGTGAGGGCCTCGGGGGTGATGAAGCCGTTGGAGACCATGACGCTGCCGAGGCCGGCCTGCTTGGCGGCGCGGGCGCAGTCGGCCATGTATTCGTAGAAAATGACCGGTTCGGAATAGGTGTAGGCCATGAGGCCGCAGTTCGCGGTTTTGGCCTGCTTGACCAATTCGTCGGGCCCGAGGTTAGGCGCCGACACTTGCTCCGGGGCCGCCTGGGAGATATCGTAATTCTGGCAGAACTGGCAGGTGAAGTTGCAGCCCGCGGTGGCGAGGGAGAACGCCTGCGTGCCTGGCCGGACGTGGAAGAAGGGTTTCTTTTCGACCGGGTCGATGTGCAGCGCCACGGGGCGGCCGTAGACGAGCGTGAGGAGGACGCCCGCCCGGTTTTCGCGGACTTTGCAGAATCCGCGCTTGCCCGGGGCGATCATGCAGCCGTGGGGGCACAGATGGCAGCGGATCATCTGGCGTTCGAGCTTTTCGTAAAAGAGGGCTTCGTGATCGGAGGAGCCGGGGGATCCGACGGCAAGGTCGGCCACCCGGCCGCCGCAACCGGTGGCGCAGGCGGCCATGGCCAGGCCGCTGCCGACCAGGAAGCGCCGGCGGGACAGGTGCGCATGGTTAGGGGTAACGGTCATGCCGACAGTATAGCACGCGGAGTGAAAGAAATGAATATTTTGCAACGCAAAGGGAGGCAATGCTGCTTTCCAGATTTCATGAGTGAGCGTTCTTGAATGTCGTCAGACACTTCTGATACCATTTGCGACAAATCGATTTTAATGGGGAACGGCGTTCGAAGGATGGCCTTTTTTTCGTAAGGGGGGGATTCATGATCGGGATTTTGCAGATTGTCGGAGGCTTGGCGCTATTCATGCTCGGCATCCGGTTGCTCAGCGCCGGCATGGAGAAATTGGCTGGGGAAAAGATTCAGCGATGGTTGGGCAAGGTTACCGAAAGCCGCTTGCGGAGCGCCGGCTTCGGCATGATGGCGACCGCCTTCCTGCAAAGCAGCGGCCTGCTTATGGTGACCATGATTGGCTTGATCAATGCCAATCTGATGACCGTTCCGCAGTCCATCGGCATCATGCTGGGGCAGGAGATTGGCACGACGATCACGGCGCAAATCGTCGTTTTTGATATTGGCGCCTTCCGGCTGTTGTTTGTGATTGTGGGCTTTATTTTTCTGGAGTATTTCGAAAAGCGCGACTGGAAAAAATACGGCGAGATCCTGATGGGGTTGGGGTTGATCTTTGTCGGGATGAGCTATATGTCATCCGCCCTCGA
>CAXNFL010000037.1:0-11785 GCA_964201555.1 Kiritimatiellia bacterium | reverse complement strand
CCTGGCGGCGCGGCTCGAGAAGAGGCCGGTCTACATCGATCTCATTCGAAAGCTGTTGCGGGCGCTGTGCGAGGCGGATCCGGTGAAGGGGCGCGCCTGCATCCGCCTGGCCGACATGGCGCTGGCGTATGACCTGCTTTATGACTCGTGGGCCCCGGAGGACCGCGAGGCCTTCACCCGCGCCGGACTGGCCACCCTGGAAGCGCGCCTGGAGGCGAGTCAGCTTACCTATTTCAAAAACGCGGGCGCCAATATCCCCCTGCTGAACTTTATCGGCGCGGTGCCCGTGGCCCTTGTCCTGCGCGGGGAGCCCGGGGTGCCCGGGACGCTGGAGGACAGCCTCTCCCGCCTGATTTTGAGGGTTGAAGCCGCCGTGAATGTGACGGCGAACGAGAACGGCTATCCGGAAGAGGACGGGGGCTACGGGTACGCGATCATGGGGCGGCTGGTTGAATACGGCGAGATGCTGCACCGCGCGGGGCTGTTCGACGTGTACAAGGCCTGTCCCGCGTTCGCCCGCTCCGGCCGGGCCCTGCTTCACCTGGTTCAGCCCTGGGGGGAGGCGCTGTCCAATACGGGGGATCATGGCGACGACTTCGGGCATCGCTCGCTGGCCCTGGCGCGGCTCGCGGCGCGGACGCGGGATCCGGCCCTGATCTGGCTGCTGCGCACGCTTTCCTACGGGCGCGAGTCGGTTTTTCCCGGAAGCGGAAGCGGGCATTTTTCAGGCGAGGTTACGCTGGCGCCGAAGGAGCAGGTGCCGGCCTCCTACCGGTCGCTGCTGGCGCTCGACTGGCTGGACCGGGGCCGGCATCCGGCCCGGACGCGCGTGCCGACCGCCTTTTGCGATCGCCGGCGGGGAATGGTCTCGTTCCGCAGCGGATGGGACCCCGAGGCGCTGTTCGTGCTGTTCGACGGCTCCCAGCGCTCGCCCTCGGCGCAGGGGCACGCCCACGCCAGCGGCGGCCATTTTTCGCTCTCCGCGCTGGGCGAGTATTTCAGCATCGACACGGGCCGCTACAACATCGACCAGCAGCATCACAGCGTGGTGCTGGTGAACGGGAAGCCCGGCCGGCCGCAGCAGGACTGGACGGCGACCCGGCAGGCGGCCCGGCTGACCGCCTGCGAGCCGGGGCCGCTGGCGGACTACGCGGCGGTCGATACCTCCCACCAGCATGACGTGATCTGGGCGCGGCGCCACCTCATCGTCGTAAAGGGCTCGCACCCGTACGCCGTGGTCGTGGACGACCTGAACGCCTGCGACGACTGGGCGGAGTACCTGTGGCAGATGCAGGTTTGTCCCGAAAACAAAATCGATCTGCGCCCCGACGGCGCGACGGTCACAGGCTGGCGGCACGGGAATCACCTCGATGTGCACGCGCTGCTGCCCGCGCCGGAGGAGTATCCCCGGCCCCATACGCTGGAGATGGGCCAGGACGAGGTCGGGTCGGGCTCCTGGGCCTATCTCAAGGTGCCCGAGGAGATGTCGGCCCGGGTGGCCGCCCTGAAGGCCGGCGTGGTGAAGTCGTTTGCCCGGCCGGCCGACATGGTGCACGGGCCGGTGTACGTCAGGCCCCGGCTGTGGGCCCGCGTGGCCGGCTACAACGGCCGGTTCATGACCGTGCTGATTCCGCGCCGGAAGGGGGAGCCGGAGGCCGTGGTGGAGCCCCTCAAGAGCCTGCCCAATGTGCTGGCGGCCCGGATCCGGTTCGCCGACGGCGCCGAAGACCGGCTGCTGTTTGCCTTCGAGCACCGGCTCCTGGTGGCGGAGGGCGTGGACAAGCGAGGCGAATGGGCGGTGCTTCGCCACGAGGCCAGCGGGCGGACAAAGGCGCAGGTTCACCCGTCCGGAATCAGGTAAAGGCATCGGCCAATTGAGACATCCGCCGATGGCCGCCGGCGCGCCTTCAGGCTACCGTGCCTTCATCACGAAAGGAACGGAAGCCATGTATATCATTATTGGAGCCACAGGCCATATTGGCAGTAAAATTACCGAATCCCTGCTGAAGCAGGGAGAGCGGGTTGGCGTCATTGGAAGAAGCGCCGACCGGCTGGCGCCTCTTCTCCAGAAGGGCGCGATTCCCCATGTCGGATCCGTGGAGGACGCCGATTTCATGGCCCGCGCGTGCGCGGGGGCCCAGGCGGCGTTCACGATGATCCCGCCGAATCCCCAGGCGAAAAGTTTCCGGGACTATCAAGCCCGGGTGGGGACCGTCATCGCCTCCGCGATCACGAAGGCCGGGGTTTCCCATGTCGTGAACCTGAGCAGCCTCGGCGCGCATCTGGATCAGGGCACGGGGCCCATCGCCGGGCTGCATGAGCAGGAGGCGCGCTTGAACGCCCTGCCGGGGCTGAATGTCCTGCATCTCCGCCCGGCGTTTTTCATGGAAAACATGATGATGAACATCGACTTGATCAAGCGTAGCGGGGTCAACGGGACGCCCTTGAAGGGCGACCTCCGGTTTCCCGTGATTGCGACCCGGGACATCGCCCAGGTGGCCGCCGCCAACCTGGCGAGCCTGACCTTTTCCGGCATTTCCGTCCGCGAACTGCTGGGCGAGCGGGATCTGTCGATGAAGGAAATGACCCGCATCCTGGGCAAGGCCATCGGCATCCCCGCGCTCCCGTATGTCGAGTTTTCATATGAGGAGGCGTGCAAGGCGATGATCAGCCAGGGCGTTTCGCGCGATGTGGCCCGCCTGTATGCCGAAATGTACCAGGCGTTCAACGAAGGGCATGTGACCGCGGGGTTGGTGCGGACGGCGCAGAACACGACGGAAACGCCGTTCGAGCGGTTTGCGGAGGAGTTTGCCGTGGCTTACAGGAAGAGCCCGGCGGCGGGCAAGCCCGAGCCCGAACCGGCCATGCAACGCCAGTAGGGGGAACGGTAATATTTTCTGGAAAACGCCCGATTATTGGACAGGCAAGGCTTGCGGAGCGGGGTTTGAATGTGATACGGTGATTGGTTCATGAACACGTATGACACGGATTTCCTGGTGATCGGCAGCGGGATCGCCGGCTTGATGTCGGCCATCCACCTGGGAGAGCATGGCCGGGTTCTGCTCCTCACCAAAAAAGCCCGTGCCGAGAGCAACACCAATTATGCGCAGGGCGGGATCGCCTGCGTGACCGCCACGGACGACACCTTCGGGCAGCACGTCCAGGATACCCTCATCGCGGGGGCGGGCCTCTGCCGGGAGGACGTGGTCCGTTCGGTTGTCAGCGGAGGGCCGCCCCGGATCGAGGAATTGCGCCGGCTGGGCGTCAACTTTGCCGACGACCTGGGGCGAGAGGGCGGCCATTCGCAGCGCCGGGTGCTGCATGTGGGCGACATCACCGGCCGCGAAGTGGAAACGGCCCTTTTGAAGCGGGTGCTGGCCAATCCCGCCATCACGGTGCTGGAAAACTGCATGGCGATCGACCTGATCACCACCGGCTGGCTGGGGCTGGCCGGCGAGCAGCGGTGCGTGGGCGTTTACGCCCTGAACCGCGATACCGGGGAGATTTTCGGCGTCCGCGCCCCCTCCACCGTGCTGGCCACGGGCGGCGGCGGCAAGGTTTACCTCTACACCAGCAACCCCGACATCGCCACGGGCGACGGGGTGGCCATTGCCTGGCGGGCGGGCCTTCCCATCGCCAACATGGAGTTCATCCAGTTCCACCCGACCTGCCTCTTCCATCCGCAGGCGAAGTCGTTCCTGATCAGCGAAGCAGTCCGCGGCGAGGGGGCGCCGCTGGTGGATGCCGCCGGCAAGCCCTTCATGGACCGGTACGATCCGCGCGGCTCGCTGGCCCCGCGCGACATTGTGGCGAGGGCCATTGACAGCGAGATGAAGCGCACCGGTTCGCGGTGCGTCTACCTCGACTGCCGCCACAAGTCCAGGGCCTTTCTCCAGAAGCGGTTTCCCAATATCTACGCGGCCTGCCGCCAGTTCGGCTTCGACATGGCGTCGGACCTGGTTCCCGTGGTGCCCGCCGCGCATTTCTTCTGCGGGGGCGTGCAGGCGAAGGTGGACGGCTCCACGGCCATGCCGGGCGTTTACGCCCTTGGCGAAGTGGCCTGCACCGGCCTCCATGGCGCGAACCGGCTGGCCAGCAATTCGCTGCTCGAGGCCCTGGTGTGCGCGTGGAACCTGGCGCGGCGGCTGGAGACCAAGCCGGACAACGGCCGGGCGCGGGTGGCCATTCCGCCGTGGCACCTGGGCAAGGCCGTTCCGAGCGACGAGGCGGTCATGGTGGCGCACAACTGGAACGAGGTGCGCACCTGCATGTGGGATTACGTGGGCATTGTGCGGTCCGACAAGCGCCTGGAGCGGGCGCTGCGGCGGATCCGGATGCTGCGCGGCGAGATCCGGCAGTATTACCTCGATTACCTGGTTACGGCCGATGTGCTGGAGCTGCGCAACCTGGCCGCCGTGGCCGAGCTGATCGTGCGCAGCGCCCGGCGGCGGCGCGAGAGCCGGGGTTTGCATTACACACTGGACCACCCGGACGCCGATGAGCGCCTGGGGAGCCGGGATACGGTGATCCGCGACAAGCCGGGCGAGCATATCGGCCGGCGGCGGGCGCCGAGCGGGAGAAACTAGACCATGGGCATGACCGTCACCGAAAAAATCCTGAACGCGCATCTCGTCGAAGGCAGCCTGGCGCCGGGCGGGGAGATCGCGATCCGCATCGACCAGACCCTGACGCAGGACGCCACGGGCACGATGGCCTACCTCCAGTTCGAGTCGATGGGCATCGGGCGCATCCGCAACGAGCTGGCCGTCAGCTATGTGGACCACAACACCGTCCAGGTGGGCTTTGAGAACGCCGACGACCACCAGTATTTGCAGACCGTGGCGGCCCGGCACGGCATCCTTTTCTCCCGGCCCGGCAACGGGATCTGCCACCAGGTGCACCTGGAGCGGTTCGGCGTTCCCGGCAAGACCCTCCTGGGGGCCGACTCCCACACGCCCATGGGCGGCGGCATCGGCATGATCGCCATCGGGGCGGGCGGCCTGGATGTGGCCATGGCCATGGCGGGCGGGGCCTTCCACCTGACGGCGCCGAAGGTGATCCGCCTTTCGCTTCGCGGCAGGCTGCGGCCGTGGGTCACGGCCAAGGATGTTATCCTCAAGGTTTTGTCCCTCTTTTCAACCAAGGGGAACGTGGGGGCCGTCCTCGAGTACGCGGGCCCCGGGCTGGACACCCTGTCCGTCCCCGAGCGCGCCACCATCACGAACATGGGCACCGAGTGCGGCGTCACCACCTCCGTGTTCCCCAGCGATGCGGTGACCCGGGCGTTCATGAAGGCCCAGGGACGGGAGAAGGACTGGCGGGAGCTGACGGCCGACCCGGACGCCACGTACGCGAAGACGGTGGAGCTGGACCTGGCGGCCCTGGAGCCTCTCGCCGCGGCCCCGCACTCGCCCGATCACGTCGTGACCGTGGCCTCCCTGGCCGGCATGGCCGTGCAGCAGGTGCTGGTCGGCTCGTGCACGAACTCCTCGGTGCGCGACATCCAGACCGTCGCCCGGATCCTGAAGGGGCGCCCCATCGACGCCGGCGTCAGCTTTGGCGTGGCGCCCGGCTCGCGCCAGGTGCTGGCCATGGCCGTGGCCGACGGCAGCCTGGCGGCGCTGATCGACTCGGGCGCCCGGATTTTGGAGAGCGCCTGCGGCTTCTGCATCGGCAATTCGATGTCGCCCTCCACGGATGCGGTCAGCCTGCGCACGAGCAACCGCAACTTCGAGGGGCGCTCGGGCACGGCCTCGGGGCGCGTGTACCTGGTCAGCCCGCCCGTGGCGGCCCTGGCGGCCCTGCGGGGCCGCGTGGTGGACCCGCTGAAGGAAACGGAGGTCCCGTACCCCGAGCAGGTCGAGCCGAATGCCTTCCGCATCGACGATTCCCTGTTCATCGCGCCGCCGGCGGATGGCGCCACGGTCACCGTGGTGCGGGGCCCCAACATCGGCGCGCCGCCGCACAACGATCCCCTCCCGGAGAAGCTGGCCGGCGTGGCCGTCCTCAAGGTGGGCGATAAGATCACGACCGACCACATCATGCCCGCCGGCGCGCGGCTGAAGTTCCGCTCGAATATTCCGGCCTATTCCCGCTATGTGTTCGAGCCCGTGGATGCGGGATTCGCGAAGCGGGCGGGCCAGAACCGGGACGCGGGGCTCCATAATTTCATCATCGCCGGGGAGAGCTACGGGCAGGGGTCGAGCCGCGAGCATGCGGCCATCTGCCCCATGTTCCTGGGCGTCAAGGCGGTGGTCGCCAAGTCGATCGAGCGGATCCATACGGCCAACCTGATCAATTTCGGCATCATGCCGCTGGTGTTCGAGAATCCGGCGGATTATGACAAGATCGCCGCGGACGATCGCCTGAGCATCGGGCAGGCGCGGGGGCTCCTGGAGCGGGGCGAGGCGAAGGTGACGCTGCGGAACGACACGAAGGGTGTCGACATCCCGTTGGTGCTGAACCTGACCGGACGTCAGCGGAAAATGCTGCTGGCGGGCGGATTGCTGAACATTTTCAAAAGTTAACCTGAAGAGCAGACGAGGATGATCATGAGTGTTAAGATCCAGGTTCCCCCGGGCGATACAATCACCATGGGCGCGAACGGCAAACTGCAGGTTCCCGATCAGCCGGTGATTCCCTTTATCGAAGGGGACGGGATCGGGCCCGACATAACCAAGGCCGCCATGCTGGTCTGGAATGCGGCCGTGCAAAAGGCCTACGGCGGCAAGCGCCGCATCGCCTGGATGGAGATTTTCGCCGGCGAGAAGGCGAACGCCGTGTACGGGCCCAACACCTGGCTGCCGGCGGAAACCCTGCAGGCCTGCCGGGACTACCTGGTGTCGATCAAGGGCCCGCTCACCACCCCGGTGGGGGGCGGCATCCGCAGCCTGAATGTGGCGCTGCGGCAGGAGCTGGACCTGTACGTGTGCCTGCGGCCGGTGCGCTGGTTCAAGGGCGTGCCGTCGCCGGTCCGCCGGCCGGAATTGACCGATATGGTCATTTTCCGAGAGAATTCCGAGGATATTTATGCCGGCATCGAGTGGGCGGCGGGCACTCCCGAGGCGAAGAAGGTGATCGCGTTCCTGCTCAAGGAGATGGGCGTCAAGAAAATCCGGTTCCCCGAGACTTCGGGCATCGGGATCAAGCCTGTTTCGGCGGAAGGCACCAAGCGGCTGGTCCGGGCGGCCCTGGCGTATGCGGTGGAGAATGACCGGCCTTCGGTGACGCTCGTGCACAAGGGCAACATCATGAAGTACACCGAGGGCGCCTTCCGCGACTGGGGGTACGAGACGGCCCGCGACGAGTTTGGCGCCCTGCCGCTGGACGGGGGCCCCTGGATGCGGTTCCGCAACCCCCGGACCGGCACGGACATCACGGTCAAGGATTGCATTGCCGACGCCTTTTTGCAGCAGATCCTGACGCGGCCGGCGGATTATTCGGTGATTGCCACCCTGAACTTGAACGGGGATTACATTTCGGATGCCCTGGCCGCCTGCGTGGGGGGAATCGGGATCGCCCCGGGCGCCAACATCAACTATGTGACGGGAACGGCCTGTTTCGAGGCCACGCACGGCACGGCGCCGAAGTATGCGGGGCAGGACAAGGTGAACCCGGGTTCGCTCATCCTGTCCGGCGAGATGATGCTGCGCTACATGGGCTGGGCCGAGGCGGCGGACCTGGTGGTGAAGGGCATGGACGGGGCCATCGGGGCCCGGCGGGTGACCTATGATTTCGCCCGCCAGATGGAGGGCGCGCAGGAGGTCGGGTGCCTGGCTTTTGGCGAAGCCGTGGCGAGTTTCATGTGATTCCGGTGCTGGGTCCTAAAGAAAAAAAAGAAAATACTTTGACCTTCTGTCTGGATTTGATAACTTGGACTGCATTTTTCCGGTGATAGCGGGTGCTTTTTCCGGAAAGACAAACCGGGGTGTTCGTGCCACTTCTTGACTCTTTTCGGCCTTCTTCGGGAGGCCGGAGGGGATGGGGGTGTTTTTGCCGTCTGAAGCCCTGGGTGAGTGAAGAAGGGTGCCCACGTAGCTCAGTTGGTAGAGCACGTCCTTGGTAAGGACGAGGTCAGCGGTTCGATCCCGCTCGTGGGCTCCAAGCGCTGAAAGGCGTGTCGATTTGAGAGACTAGGTTGGTTGGAACATAAGGAGAGAGGCAGATATGGCGAAGGAAACGTTTGAACGCAACAAGCCGCATGTCAACGTCGGAACCATCGGGCACGTTGATCATGGTAAAACGACTCTGACGGCCGCCATTACGCGCGTGCAGTCCTTGAAGGGTCTCTCGACCTACATCCCCTACGATCAGGTTGCCAAGGCCTCGGAGTCCCAGGGCCGCCGCGATCCGACGAAGATCCTGACGATCGCCACCTCGCACGTGGAATATTCCACCGAGAAGCGCCACTATGCGCACGTCGACTGCCCCGGACACGCCGATTATGTCAAGAACATGATCACGGGCGCGGCGCAGATGGACGGCGCCATCCTGGTGGTGAGCGCGGCCGACGGGCCGATGCCCCAGACCCGCGAGCACATCCTGCTGGCCTACCAGGTGGGCGTTCCCCGCATCGTCGTGTTCCTGAACAAGATCGACCTGGTGGACGATGCCGAACTGCTCGACCTGGTGGAGATGGAGGTCCGCGAGCTGCTGACCAAGTACAAGTTCCCGGGCGACGAGGCTCCGATCATCCGGGGCTGTTCCTTGCCGGCGGCGAACGCGACGACGATCGACGATCCCGCCTGCAAGCCGATCACCGAGCTCATGAACGCCCTCGACACGTACATCCCGGAGCCGGTCCGCATTCTCGACCAGGCGTTCCTGATGCCGATCGAAGACGTGTTCTCGATTGAAGGACGCGGCACGGTGGTGACGGGACGCGTGGAGCGCGGCATTGTCAAGGTTGGCGAGGAAGTGGCGATCGTGGGCATCAAGCCGACGGTCAAGACGATCGCGACCGGCGTCGAGATGTTCCGCAAGCTGCTGGACCAGGGCCAGGCGGGCGACAACATCGGCGTCCTGCTGCGCAGCATGAAGAAGGAAGACGTGGAGCGCGGCCAGGTGCTGGCGAAGCCCGGCTCGATCACGCCGCACACGACCTTCAAGGCCGAAGTTTATGTGCTGAGCAAGGAAGAGGGCGGCCGTCACACCCCGTTCTTCAAGGGGTACCGTCCGCAGTTCTACTTCCGCACGACGGACGTGACGGGCGACGTGAGCCTGCCCGAGGGTGTGGAAATGGTGAAGCCGGGCGATAACATCTCGATCGAGGTGAAGCTGATCGTGCCGGTGGCCATGGAGAAGGCGATGCGCTTCGCCATTCGTGAAGGCGGCCGTACGGTCGGCGCCGGCACGGTGGCCGAAGTGGTTGCCTAACGAAAACGCAAGGGCGATCCCGGGAGGTGGGCGGAACGGCCCGCCCCGGGATGAACCGAAAGAACGGATATGCCGCGCGACTTAGTGGTAATGGCGTGCACCGAGTGCAAACGCCGCAATTATACGACGACGAAAAACAAACGCACGACGCCTGACCGGCTCGAGTTGAAGAAGTACTGCCGCGCCGAGCGGAAGCACACGCTTCACCGCGAAGTCAAGTAGGGTTTCATGCGGGAATCGCACGTTACAGGTCAGTAGCTCAATTGGCAGAGCACCGGTCTCCAAAACCGGTTGTTGGGGGTTCAATTCCCTCCTGACCTGCCAATGTTCAAAGGCCGGCGAAAGTCGGCTGGAAGGGGCCGTCCGGGGATGAAGGAAAATCTCAAGCTGTGGGTGGGTAAAATCTCTGGATTTGCGGGCGAGGTCAAGGTCGAGATGATCAAGTCGACCTGGCCCACCCGGTCCGAACTGGTCGAATCGACGGTTGTGGTGGTTTTCACGGTGGCCATGCTGAGTATCTTCGTGGGGCTCAGCGACTTGGTCATCATCAATCTGGTCCGGCTTCTCCTTCGCTAGGCGGTGCAAGTGATGAACAAGGAATGGTACGTGTTACAGGCGTTGACGGGCCAGGAGGCCAAGGCCAGGGACAGCATCCTGAAGCGTCTGCAGCCTGAAGAGATGACCGACTTTATCGACGAGGTTCTGATCCCCGTCGAGAAGGTGACGGAAGTCAAGAAGGGCGTCAAGCGGACCATCAATCGCAAGTTTTTTCCCGGCTACCTGCTGGCTCACATCGGCCTCTACGATGAGAACCGGAAGATTGTCGAGAAGGTGTGGTACTTCATCCGGGAGACGCCCGGAGTGATCGGCTTCATCGGGGGCAACGAGCACCCGGTGCCGCTGCGGCAGGAGGAAGTGGATGTCATCCTGCACCAGGCGGAAGACAAGAAGGTCAAGGCGAAACCCAAGATTCAGTTTGAAAAGGGCGAGACCGTGAAGATCACGGACGGCCCCTTCATGAATTTCACGGGATCGATCGACGAGATCGATCCCGAGCGGGGGCGGCTGAAAATCTCCGTGGCGATTTTCGGGCGCACGGCGCCGGTGGAGTTGGAGTATTGGCAAGTGGAGCGGGCGTAGCTCCTCTGAACCGGCCGCGGGAACAATCAGGATGGCGGCAGCGCAGGACGCGGCGCGAATGACCGGCAACCTGGAAAGCGAAAGCGCGTTATGGCAAAGAAAGTTACAGGAAAAGTCAAGCTGCAGATCTCGGCAGGCGCGGCGAATCCGGCTCCCCCCGTGGGACCGGCGCTGGGCCAGCACGGGGTGAACATCATGGAGTTCTGCAAGCGCTTCAATGCGGAGACGCAGGCGCTGGCGGGGCTCGTGATTCCGGTGATCATCACCATCTATCAGGACCGGTCGTTCACCTTCATCACGAAGAGCCCTCCGGCCTCCTCGCTGCTGAAGAAGGCGGCGGGCCTGGCCAAGGGGTCGGCTGTTCCGAATCGGGACAAGGTCGGCAAGGTGACCAAGGCCCAGGTGCGCGAGATTGCGCGCGCCAAGGTGAAAGACATGAATGCCTTCGACGAGGATCATGCCATGCGCGTGATCGAGGGAACGGCGCGGAGCATGGGGATCGAGGTGGTGGGGTAATTATGGCCAAACACGGAAAAAAATACCGGTTGATTGACGAGAAAGTCGAAGAGCGCCTCTACGAACCGGCCGAGGCGGTTGAGTTTCTCAAGGCAAACAAGTACGCCAAGTTCGATGAAACGGCGGAAATTCATTTTCGGTTGGGAGTGGATCCCAAGAAAACCGATCAGACGGTGCGCGGCACGGTCAGCCTCCCCAACGGGTCGGGCAAAACCGTGCGCGTGGCCGTGTTCGCCTCGGGTTCCGCGGCAGATGCAGCCCGGAGCGCGGGAGCGGACAATGTCGGCATGGACGACCTGGTCGAAAAGGTAAAGGGTGGTTGGACCGATTTCGACGTCGCGATTGCGACGCAGGATGCCATGAAAGTGGTGCGGACGCTGGGCAAAATGCTCGGTCCGCGCGGGCTGATGCCCAACCCGAAGACGGGAACCGTGACGGATGACACGGCGGCGGCGGTGAAGCAGTTCAAGGCCGGCCGCGTGGAGTTCCGCATGGACCGCCACGGGAATGTGGGCGTGCCGTTCGGCAAGCTCAGCTTCGAGACGAAGGCGCTGGTGGAGAACGTGGATGCGGTGATTGCCGCCGTCAAGGGGTCCCGGCCTGCCTCGGCCAAGGGAATCTTTGTCCGGCGGTGCACGCTGTCCTCCACCATGGGCGTCGGGCTGCGCGTGAACGTGCGCGATTAACCGTAAAGGAAACCGAGTCCATGAGACCGGAAAAAGAAGCAATCCTCAAGGAAATCAAGCAGAAGGTG
>CAXNFL010000036.1:0-11820 GCA_964201555.1 Kiritimatiellia bacterium | reverse complement strand
GGGAGGGCTTGTCATGATTTCGGATATCACGGAGCGGAAGAAAGCCGAGGAGACGCTCCGCGGCACCCTGAACGAGCTGGAGCGGCACAACCGCCTGATGAGCGGCCGGGAATCCCGCGTCCTGGAGCTGAAGGCCGAGGTCAATGCGCTGTGCGAGGCGCTGGGCCGCGCTCCGACGTATCGCACGGCGGCAGGGGCCGCACCCGTACCGGAGGCGAACTGACCGATGAAGCCATTGATTGTAAACCCGGAAGACGAAGGCCAGCTGGACGCCATTTTGAACAATATCCAGGCGGGCGTGATCGTCATCGATGCGGAAACGCACCTGATCCAGGTGGTCAACCCGGCCGCGTTGCGGCTGCTGGGCTACGCCCGGGACGAGGTGGAGGGCCGGATGTGCCACGAGTTTATCTGCCCGGCCGAGCGGGGCCAGTGCCCGATCGGCGACCTGAAGAAGAAGGTGGATAATTCCGAGCGCGTGTTGCTGAACCGGAGCGGGACGGCGATCCCGATCCTGAAAACGGTGGTGCCCCTGATGTTCCGGGGCCGGGCTTGTTTCCTGGAAAGCTTCGTCGATATTTCAGCGCAAAAGCAGTACGAGAAAACCCTCAAGATCGCCAATGAAGACCTGAACCGGCGGGCGCAGGAACTGGAGCAGAAAAACCTCCAGATGCTGAGCGTGCTGGAGGACCTCGAGTCTTCCCGGCAGCGGATCGAGCAGTCCCACAAGGAGCTGCAGGAAGCCATCGCGCGCTCCAACCGCCTGGCGCTGGCGGCGGAGGCCGCCAATAAGGCCAAAAGCGAGTTCCTGGCCAACATGAGCCATGAGATCCGGACGCCGATGAATGCGGTGATCGGGCTGACCGGGCTCCTCCAGCAAACGCCCCTGACGGAAGAGCAGGCCGACTACGTCCGGACCATCATCGCCAGCGGCGAATCCCTGATGACCCTGATCAACGACATTCTGGACCTGTCCAAGATCGAGGCCGGGAAGCTGAGCATGGAGAGCGAGGACTTCAACCTGATGCAGCTGGTGGAGGGGGCTGTGGATGTCCTGGGCGAGCGGGCGACCGCGAAACGGATCGAGATGGTGTCCTTCATCGAAGCGGATGTTCCCCTGATGCTGCGGGGGGATGCCGGCCGCTTGAGGCAGGTGCTGATCAACTTGCTGTCCAACGCCGTCAAGTTCACGGAACAGGGCGAGGTGGTTGTCCGTGTCAGGACCGCCCGGCAGGAAGGGAGCGCCGTCTGGCTGTATGCCGAGGTGCGCGATACCGGCATCGGGATTACCCCGGAAATGCGGGGCCGGCTGTTTGAAGTGTTCTCGCAGGGGGATGGATCGGCCGCCCGCAAGTATGGCGGCACGGGGCTGGGACTGGCCATTTCACGCCATTTGATCCAGCTGATGGGGGGCACGATCGGAGTGGAAAGCACGGTCGGCGCGGGGTCCTGCTTCTGGTTCGAGGTGCCTTTCACCCGGAGCGTGGCCCAGTCGATGAGCGCCAGGCCGGCGAAGCGGGCCGGACGGGATCTCCATTGCGCGGTGGTCGACGATCACGCCACAAGCCGCCTGATCCTGAGCAAGATGCTGCAGTCGTGGGGCATGACCTGCGACGTGTTCGAGACGGCCGCCGCCGGGCTCAAGGCTGTTCGGGAGCGGGCCTCCTCCGGGACGCCGTATGCCTTGCTGATCAGCGATGTGGCCATGCCGGAGATGACGGGAATCGAACTGGTGCAGGCCATCAAGGGGGACCCCGCCCTCATGGAATTGCCGGTGGTCGTATTGACCTCCATTGGCATGTCCGCCGAGCTCGAACACATCCGGGAGCGCCCCCGCGTCCGCGTGATGAGCAAGCCGATCAAGCAGTCCTTCCTGCTGGATGCCATCATGACGGTCCTGTGCGGGGACAAGGAGGGTCCCGTGCCGGCCATTTGCGGCTTGGGGCCCGTTTCTTCGGATCTGCCGAGGGCCCGCGAACAGTCCCTTCGCCTGCTGCTGGTGGAGGATAATGTGGTGAATCGAAAGGTGGCGATGAGCCAGCTGCTCAAGCTGGGCTACAGCCAGACCGACGCGGTCTGCAACGGGCGCGAAGCGCTGGAGGCGCTCGAGCGGAACGCCTACGACGTCGTGCTGATGGACTGCCAGATGCCCGAAATGGACGGGTTTGAGGCGACCCGCTGCCTGCGCGAAAAGGAGAAGGCGGCGGGCGCGGGCGGCCGGCATCTCCCGGTGATCGCCATGACGGCCAATGCGCTGGACGGCGACCGGGAGAAATGCCTCGAGGCCGGAATGGACGATTATATCGCCAAGCCCGTTCGCGTGGAGGTCCTGGCGCGCGTGCTCGCGGATTGGACGGCCGCCACAGGCGGCCGCCCGGGCGGCGCCCCGTGACGGCCCGCACGCCCGCGGAGGCGGAAGACGGCACGCGGCTGTTTTTTGAAGGGCTGATCGGCGATCTTGCCCGGCGGAGCCGCTCCTATGCCGTGGACACCTCCGAGGTCGACGAGGAGCTGTTTGCCTTGTTCATGGATCAGATCCGGGCGGTGACGATCACGCTGCGGAAGGCCGTGGCGGGGGGGGACGAGACGGAGCTTCGCCGGGGCGCCCACTCGCTGCTGGGCATGGGCGGGACCGTGGGGGTGCCGTCGCTCTCGGTGGTGGCGGAAGAGGTCAGCGCCGGCGCCAAGTTCCGCGATTACGAGCGATGTTCCCGGCTGGTCGGCGGACTGGAAGCGTGGGCCGACTGGATGAAGGGAGAGGGGAAAAAGCCATGACGACCATTCATGCATCGCCGTCTGGAGAGCCGGGGCGCAAGGGCCAGGACGCGGAGCCGATGGAAGGCTGCGTGCTCGTGGTTGACGACGAGCTTCCGAACCGGGCTTATTTGCGGAAGCTCCTGGCGGGCCGGGGGTGCTCGGTGGTCCAGGCGGAAAGCGGCGAACAGGCGCTGAGGATGGCCGGGGAGCAGTCGCCGGACCTCATTCTCGTGGACGTCATGATGCCCGGCATGACCGGCTACGAGACTTGCCAGCGCCTGAAGTCCGACGCGAAGACGCGCGATATTCCCGTCATCATGGTGACGGCGCGGGTGGAGATCGAGGATATCGAGACCGGGTTTGACGCCGGCGCCTTCGATTATATCCGGAAGCCGTTCAATCCCCGCGAGCTGATCGTCCGGGTCCGCAACGCCCTCGCGCTGAAGCGCAGCAAGGACGATTTGACGCGCTGGAAAAACAAGATGTCCCGGGAGCTGGAGGTGGCCGGCTTCCTGCAGCGCAAGCTGCTGGCCACCACGCCCCTGCTGTCCGCCGGCTTTGAAATCCGGATGGCGTACCAGCCCTGCATGGCCATCGGCGGGGACGTGTTCGATGCGATCCGGCTGCCCCGCGGAGGCCTCTGCGTCTATGTGGGGGATGTGGCGGGCCACGGGGTGGGCTCGGCCATGGTGGCCTCCCTGCTCAAGGTGATCATCACCGAGGTGGTCCTGGGCTATGCGGACCAGGGGCCCGCGGCGGTCTGCCGCGAGATTGACGAGCGGTTCCGCCGGAACGTGGGCAACCCCGAGATCTACGCCACGCTGTTCCTGGCGCTCTATGATCCCGCGGCGCGAATCTGGCGCTGCGTGAATTGCGGTCACCCGGAGCCGCTGATCTGGCGCGGCCGGGCGGGCGGGGCGGCCCTTCCGCTCTCCGGCCCCGGCCTTTTCCCCGTGGGGTTCGCGATCCGGGACGCCCCGCTGCGCGACGCCGCCGTGGAGATTGTCATTCCGGCCGAGCCGGACTCCTGCTTTTTGATTTATACGGACGGGCTGTCGGAGGCCTTCCGGGAAAACCGCGAGGACGCCTGCGGCGTGGACGGGCTGGCCGCCGCCCTGGCGCAGACGGCGCGGGAAGCGCGCGGGGCCATTCCCGACCAGCTGCTCCAGCGGCTGCGGGCGGACGGCTACCAGCTGGACAAGGACGATTGCAGCGCCCTGGTGGTGCAGTGCCTGGACCCGGCCGCCCTCCTGGTGGAAAGCCGGATTCCGCCCGACAAAAAGGCGGTGGCGGAGCTGGCGGAATCGTGCGAAAAGGCCCTGCGGGAGATCGGCTGGGGCGAGCTGGCCGCCGGCGCGGTGCGCCTGCTGGTGATGGAATACGGCATCAACGTGGTGGATCACGGCCGCCTGTTTGCCGGGGAGCAGATAAGCGTTCAGCTGCGGCGATGCGGAACGTCCTGCCGGATCCTGTTCTGGGACAGGGGGCGTGAGTGGGACGCGGACGGCCGCCTGGCCCTGGAGACGCTCGCCCCCCCCGACAGCGAACGCGGGCGGGGCTGGGACATCATCAAGACGATCGCCGGCCGGGCGGAAGTCATCCGCCGGGACGATGAGAATGTGGGGCTTTTCGAGGTGTCGAGCGAGAGCTATTCCGACTGAGGTCGGGGAACAGGAGCAGGGCCCATGAACGAAAGCATCTATGCCGCGCGCGCGGCGCTCTTCAAGGAGCTGAACCTTCCGGCCTCCCGGGCCAGCGTCCGGGTGCTGCGCATCCGGCACATCCTGAAGCTCGGCTTCTGGGAAATGGGGCTGGGCAGCGTGTACGCCGTGAAGCGGGCCATCGACCTGGGCGCCACGCTCTCGGCCCTGATTATCTTTTCGCCGATGTTCCTCCTGGTCGCCCTGGCGATCTGCGTCGAGGACGGCTTTCCCGTCTTCTTCACCCAGGATCGCGTCGGCCTGAACGGCCGGGTGTTCCGCTTTTACAAGTTCCGGTCAATGTTCCGGAATGCGGAACAGCTCAAGGCCCAGCTGATGAAGCAGAACGAGTCCGGGGACGGCGTCATTTTCAAGATGAAAAACGACCCCCGCATCACCCGGGTGGGACGGTTCATCCGCCGCTACAGCATCGACGAAACCCCCCAGTTCCTGAATGTGCTGCTGGGCGATCTCTCCATCGTGGGGCCCCGGCCGCCGGTGCCGAAAGAGGTGGCCCAGTATTCGCTGGACGACCGGAAGCGGCTGCATATCAAGCCGGGGCTGACCTGCCTGTGGCAGATCCAGGGGCGGTCTGAAATCCCGTTCAAGGAGCAGGTTCGTCTTGACCTGCAATACATCCACAGTCAAAGTGTGCTGAACGATCTGCTGATCATGGTGAAGACCGTGCCGGCGGTGCTGTTGGGACGCGGGGCCTTTTAACGCGGGAGTCGAAACGATGAATGTCATGTTCGAGGTGAGGGGAAGCACGGGGCTCGTGCTGCCGCAAGGGGATCTGACCGCGGAAACGGCCGATTCGTTCCGGGAGCAGTTCATCCGCTGGATGCAGGGCGCGACCGGCGTCAGGAATGTGGTGGTCGACCTGGGGGCGGTCGGCTTCATGGACAGCTCCGGCCTCGGGATCCTGATCGCGCTGCTCAAGCGGGTGTCGGAGCGGGGCGGCGACCTGAAGATCGCGTGCCTCGGGAAGAAAGTCCGGCTGGTGTTCGAGATTACCCGGGCCTACAAGGTGTTCGAGATCCTCGACACGGTTGACGAAGCGGTGGCCGCCTGCAAATGAAAGCCGTCCTTCACGCCGGCCACGTCCTGCCCTGGGCCACCTCCCTGGGGGCTATTCCCTGGCCGCTGCTCCCCGTCGGGAACCGTCCCTTCCTGGAGTACTGGCTCGAGTGGTGCGTGGATCTCGGCATCAAGGACGTGCGGCTCGTGCTGGGGCACGGCGCGGAGTTCGTCGAGGCGTACGCCGGCGACGGCGCCCGCTGGGGCCTGTCGGTCACGTACAGCTTTTTAAAAGAGGGACATGACCCGGATTCCTTCCTGCGGCGCAATCCGGAGGAGTGGACGGCGGGCCTGCTGTATCTCCGCCAGCCTGTTTTCCCCCGCCGCCTGCGCGAGCGGCCGGCGGGCGGGGCGGCGGGCGGGTCTTTCCTGGCCGACGTCGACGGCGCGCTCCACGTTCTCCTGAGCGACTCTCCCGGCTTCATCCGGTCCTATATCGCCGGCGCGCCGGATCGCCGCGAAGGGCGGCCGTTCGCCGAGCTGGACATCGAGCCGGCCCCGGTCCGCACGGTGAAGGACTACTTCGACCTGAACATGCTGATGGTGGGGCCGGAGGCGTCCCGCTATGTCCGGGCGGGGTATTCCCTGAAGGACGAGGTCAGCATCGGCTACAACGTCATCCTGCCCTCGTCGGTGACGCTGACGCCGCCGGCGGCCATCGGGAATAACAGCCGGCTGGGCGTGCTCTCCTCGGTGGGGCCCTCGGCGGTCATCGGGAACAATGTCATTATCGACCGGCAAACCGAGCTGGCGCGGTGCGTGATCCTCGACGGCACCTACGTCGGGCGCGGGCTGGAGATCCGGGATAAGATCGTGGCGGGGCGCCGCCTGATCGATCCCGCCAGCGGCGTCGTTGCCGACGTCGACGAGCCCTGGCTGGTGGCGGCGGTCAGCCCCGTGATGCGCGGGAGCGATGCGCTGCGGGGCCTGTTTGGCTGGGCGGCGGCGCTGATCCTGGCCGCGCTTCAGGCGGGCCCGTTCCTGATTCTGTACCCCCTCGTCAAGGTCGCCCGGCAGGGGCGGTTCCGCCCCGCCCGCGCTCACCTGACCCGGCGGCGGATCGGGGGGCTGCCCGAGTTTGTGGTGGCGCGGGACGGCGGCCTGGTCCGGCTGTTCCAGGCGCTGAACCTGGACCTGTTTCCCCGGATCCTCCAGGCGGTGGCGGGGCGCCTGTGGCTGTGCGGGGTCCGGCCCATTCCCTCCCCGGGCGGCGATGCCCGGCGCGCGGAATGGACGGAGTATTTTCCCGCCGTGCTGACCTATGATGCGGACGAGCCCGCCTATCCGGAGCCGGGCGGCGACACGGCGCACGCCCTGTATTATTTGCGGTTCAGGTCCCTGCTTGGCGACGGGAAAATGGTCCTGACCCTGCTGCTCGAACGGCCCCTCAAGCTGTTAAGCCGGGGCGCCGGAATCGCCGGTTGACGGCTTAAGCCAGGCGTTCAGGCGGGCGATGCGGAAGGTCTGCTCCACCGCTTTCTGGGCATTCCGGATCTCGAACGGAATGTCGGCCAGGGCGGCCTTTGTGTGCCAGGCCACGAACAGCCCCAGGCCCGCGCTGTCCACGAAGCGGGTGTGCTGGAGATCCACAATCCAGGCCTGGCACTTGGGCGTGTAGGAGACGAGGGCGGCGGCCTCGGCTTTGAACGCGTCAACCGTGACGGCGGTGAGCTCGCGGGGCGTCTGGAAGATCATGTGGTTGTCCTCATCCCGGTAGACACGCCCCTTCATGACGCCCGGCGAGAGCTGCCCCAGCAGCACGCGCGTGTCGGCGATCGTGGCCGTCAGGTCGAGGTATTCCGTCAGGAGGCAGGATTTCAGCAGGCGGTCGACCCGGGCGCTGGCGTGGCAGAGGATGAGGCGCCGGTCATGGAGGCGGCAGTTTCGGGCCACCTGGAGCAGGCCGCCCAGCTCGGTGCTGGAGAGCCAGTACACGCCCCTCAGGTCGAGCACGAGGGAGTGGGTGTTCCCCGAGGAGAACAGCGCGGCGGGGTCCTGGCCCTTCAGCTCGGCGTAGGACAGCCAGAGCACATCCGGAAATTGATCGGCCGGGGGCACGGCTTCCGGGTCCGGGGGCGCCTTGTGATTCGGGGTCATCCGGATGCTGAGCAGGCGCCTGCACACGGTGATGAGGAACGCGAAACCGGCGACATACCGCTTCGTCAGGCGCCGGGGCGCGGTCATCAGGCGCCAGAGCCACTCCAGCGCCAGACGCTGGACGAACTTGGGCGCGCGCGTCTGGGTGCCCGCCAGGAAGTCGAGGGTCCCCCCGACTCCGATTGAGACGGGGACCTTCCAGGACCGCACGTGAAGGTTGGCGAACTTTTCCTGCTTGGGCGCGCCGAAGGCGATGAGAAGAATGTCGGGATTGGCCTCCTCGATCCGGGAGAGAATGGCGGTGTGGTCCATGCCCAGGATGTCCGCCAGGGGCGGGGAGTAGTGGCCCGCGATGCGAAGGCGGGGAAAACGGCGCGTGAGGGCCGCCGCGGCCTTCTCGCCCACGCCGGGCGCCCCGCCGAGGAGGAACAGGCTGTGCCGCTCGCGGGCGGCCATTTCCGCCAGCAGCGGGACCAGGTCGCTTCCGGTGACCCGCTCCTTGAGCGGCTTGCCGAAGAGGCGCGACATCCACACAATGGGGATGCCGTCCGCCACGACCAGGTCGGCGTCGATCAGGATGCGCTGCAGCTCGGGGTCGTTCCACGCCAGTCGCAGGAAGTCCCAGTTGGCGGTGGTGATGTAGCCCGGCTTGTGCGTGACAATGCGCTGGCGCGCCCACTCCACGGCTTCGGAAAAGGTCACATTGTTGAAAGGAATTCCCAGAATGACCTGAACGGACGGGTCATAGCGGCAGGAGGAGTTCATGAGCATTAGTATTGACACGGTCTTTTTATTAGTCAATTTTATCCTTCAAGAATAAATGGAACCAACGCCGTGCTAACGATTTCCAATGCGGACGGGGGAGGGACGGCTGCATGGAAATGAAATATGTCATTTTCTCCCTGGTCATGCTGCTGGGCGTGCCCCTCGGCGTGGCGGCCTGCCTGGCGTGGCGGCCGCTGATGAAGGGGATCGTCGTGATCCTGGTCTGGGCCACCTGCGAGCCCGACCTGGTGGGGATCAACTTCGTGTCCCGGGAGTTTTACCGGGCCAATACGCGCGGGTTCGAGATCAGCCTGGTGGACATCTGCGCCTGGATCCTGCTCCTGACCATGCTCGTGAAGCGCAAGGAGTACCCCTTCCGCTGGTTCCCCCCCCTGACCCTCCCGACGGCCCTTTACCTGCTGGTGGGCCTCATTTCCTGGTTCCTGGCCGGCTCGTCGATCTCCGTTCCCGAGGAGGCCAAGGTGGTGCCCTATCCCCAGTTCGAGGTGGGGCTCTATCCCCTTTTCGAGCTGGCCAAGATTGTCCGGGGCTTCCTCCTGTACCTGGTGGTGGTCAATTATGTGAGGGACGAGAAAACCGCCCGCACGGTGGTGCTCGGCATCGGGCTGACGGCCCTGTACATGAGCTGGCTGGCGATCAGCTCCCGGTATCTGCACGGGGTGAACCGCGTCCGGGCCACCCTGGGCCACCCCAACAGCCTGGCGACGTATATGGCGATGATGGGCACGTTCCTGTATGCGTTTGTCCTGCAGAACCGGAAGTGGATGTCCAGCCTGGTGTTCGGCTTCCTGACCCTGTGCGCCGGCATCTCGGTGATCCTGACCATTTCGCGGGGGGGGCTCGCGGGGCTGGTGCTGGGCATCCTGGTCAACACGCTCGTCCTGTTTCCGCGCCATTTCAATGTCAAGAATATGGCGGTGCTGGTCATGGGGGTGGTGGTGGCCGCCGCCGTCCTGGCCGTGGCGCTGAACACCCTGATGAACCGGTTCGGGCACGAGCAGAACGCGGCGGATGACCTGGCGTATCGCGGCCTCTACAACGCGGAGGCCAAGCTGATGGCCAAGGACCACGCGTTCGGGGTGGGGCTGGGCAATTTCTCGGCCTGGTCGTGGGCGAAATACGCGGAAGCGGTGGATGAGGACCTGCCGCCGGGCACCCCGGCCCACAACAACTGGTATCTGACTTTGGGGGAAATGGGCGTGCCGGGGGTTCTGGCGCTGGCCTTGCTGTGGGCCCGGTTCGCCTGGATCGCCCTGCCGTTTTATGTGAAAAAGGGGAACTCCCTGTTCCACGGGCTGGCGGTGGCGTCCGTCACGGCCCTGCTCGTGGACCATCTGCAAAGCTGCCTCCAGCTGGGCTATCGCCAGACGCCCATGTATTTCCTGATGATGACCCTGGTGGGGCTGACCGTGGCGGCCTGGTATGTGGACCAGGGAAAAATCCCCCCGGTGGAAGCGGTTTCGCCTGACCCGGAACAGTCGTCCTAATCGTAATCCACGTTCTCCGCCGAAAGCTTATGTGGTTTAACCACGAAACACGCGAACCCCACGAAACCGGTGAAGAGAAGAAGCTACGGATCAACGCGGATTAAATGCGTGACACCAGTGAGGCGCGAAGCGGGTGGCCCGGGCGCTCCGCGCACGGGAAGCTGTTCCCGCGAAACGCGCGAAAACCGCCCCCTGATTTCAGGATAAGGGCGTTCGACGCTTTTTGGTGGAGGAATGCCTGAGCCAGAGGGCATAGTCGGCTTCCGTGATGTCGTTGGCCGCAAGGGCCACGGTTTGGACCACGACTTCCTCCTCGGAAGCCGCGACGTGGAATCCATTGATCTCAAGGAAGAGCGCGGCGATCAGGAACGCCATGCGCTTGTTGCCGTCCAGAAAAGGGTGGTTGCGGCTGATGCCGAACGCATAGGCCGCGGCGAGGCGGAAGAGAGTGGGCTTTCCATAGGCGAAGGCGTGATGCGGGCGATTCAGCGCGGAATCCAGCAGCCGCTCGTCGCGGATGCCCGATAATCCGCCAAATCGGCTGAGCAGTTCTTCGTGAAACGCGAGGCAGTCCGGCAGATCGACCCAGACGGGCTCTTTCATTTTGCCAGCTTGCGCAAGGCGTTTCGATAGCGTTGCATCAGGTCTTCGGCTAGGGCGGCTTTTTCGGGAAAGCCGGCGCGCTCCGCCGTGAGGCGCAAGGTGGATTCCGGCGCTTCGGTCAGGTAGAGGTCGGCCCCTTCCTTCACGTGAAGCGCCTGAAGCGCCTCCTTGGGCAGCACAATGCCCAGGGAGTTGCCGATTCGCCGTACTTTGGTGTGGATGGCCATGTGTCAACACTAGTAATAACGGCTAACGAAGTCAAGGCGGTTGATATTTAAACGGCTTAACCATGAAGAACATGAAGGACAGGAAGACGGACATTTGAAATGGAGCCGGCGGTCCCCCGCCGGTAGCGACATGCACGAAACCGGAAGCGCAGATTTCAGGTAGGGCGGCGAGTCCCTTCGCCGCCGCAATGATGAATATTTTAACCACGAAACACACGAACCACACGAAACCCGGAAAAGAGAAGAAGCTACGGAACAACGCGGATCACGCGGATTCAATCCGGGCCGCCATTCGGGCGCGGAGCCGGTGGCCCGGGCGCTCCGCGCACGGGAAACTGGAACGTGCAAGATGTGTGTTTCAACACAGAGGACACCGAGGGTGGGAGGAGGGCACGGAGGAGGATTTTGCGGGGAAGCCGGAGCACCAGAGAACCGTCCGAAGACGTTCGGTTCACGGTGCCCGGCAAGCTCCCGCACCCCCGATTTCAGCTACGGAACACCGCGGATCCCGCGGATTCAATCCGGGTCGCCATTCGGGCGCGAAGCGTGTGGCGCCGCACTGCGTGCGGCGGTTTTGTTTGTGAGTTTCAGGTAGGGCGGCGAGCTTGCCCTGAGAACGCCGAAGGGCTCGCCCTGAGCGCATTGAAGGGCTTGCCCTGAGTTCATCGAAGGGGTCCCTTCGCCGCCGTAAAACACGTGTTTGTTGACCTAATCGTAATCGTGATCTTAATCGTAATCCAGGTTCTCCGCTGGTAGCCAATGTTTTTTAACCACGAAACACACGAACCACACGAAACCCGGACCGCCCCTTCGCCCCTGACAAGAGTTATCACACGGAGCCACGAAGCCACGGAGAAAAAGAAGAAGCTGCGGATCAACGCGGATCACGCGGATTCAATCCGGGCCGCCATTAGGCGCGAAGCGTGTAGCGCCGCACTGTGTGCGGCGATTTTTTGTGTGAGGCCCCCCCGCGCCTTAGGACAGACCCCCTCAGCTCGGGTAACGCGGCTCGGCGAGTGGGGAGTATGTGGATGGCCCTTGCTGTTTCGGCGTTTGTTCTAGCCTATCCGCTGAAAGTTGGGTAAT
>CAXNFL010000035.1:0-12146 GCA_964201555.1 Kiritimatiellia bacterium | reverse complement strand
GCAATACCACCGTGAACGGCAGTACTGTATTGAACGGCAGTGTGCAGGTGTTTTCGACAAACAGGATCGTCAATTACAACAATTCAGGGCTTTGGACGTCCCAAACCCCCTTTACGCTTGTCTCCAGTGCCGCCAGTGACGGTTTCATTATTATAAACGTTTCGCTCTATCTGGATACGCAATACGCGTATGACGAAACTCTTTGTAAGTTTGTGGTTTCTTTTTCCGGGGTGCCAAACAATACCCGGCAAGTCGAAAAACAACTCTTTATCAGTAATGCGGATACGAAGTTTTTCAGCGTCACGGACGTGATTACTCTACCCTATTTAAAAGGCGAGACGATAGAAATAGCGTATACAAGTACCGGTAATAGAACATCATCCGCCACTGGGAGTTATAAGTATTATTGCCTCCCTTTCGGCGTGACTAAGTAGCGAATGGTCATGAAAACCAAACAGATTTTCACGGGTACGCTGGCGGGCATCCTGATCCTGTCGGCCGTCCCCTTTTCTGTCGGGAGCCAGGATACCTATCAGATCAAGGCGCCCGCGATCTTTCCGCTCTACGATACCAGCACGCCATCGGCTTGGGCGGCGAGCAATGGCGCGTCGATGGTGTGGACGGCCGGCGGGTCCGCGGTCACCACCAGCCGGTGGTCCCGCGCTCCGTCCATGGGTTATCCGGATGCGAGGGCCAGCTCGTCCTTCACCCAGACCTTTCAATTGGTCGAATCGTCCCTCGGCCAGCCCTGGGGGCATATCAAGCCGGAGTATTACCTGGGCGACCGGATCACCCCGCCCACGAATGTGAACTGGACCAACACCTTTGTCGGCTTGCCGCAGACGCCGGCGTATTCGAATAACGCCGTCTTTTATGAGGCCTCCGTGCCCGCCATCTTTTTTTGCGGCGGCGGCCTGGTCCAGGTTGTCTGGGCCCTGGACGACGGGACCCTCACCACGAACCACTATCAGGTGAGCGGCTCGCCGCGTCAAAAGCCGTACCGCATCTTCTGGACGGACGAGCCCTTCAATGCGCCGCCGGTGGACTTGAGCGGGAAGTTCGTGAAGTTTTTTGGCGACCCCGGGGTGATCGTGACGCAGTACGGGTGGGTGACCAATTATGCCGGGGGCATCCCCTCGGCGTTCAGCAACGTGGTGAAGGGCCTTTTCCTGGATACAGCCACGCATTGGCTGCGGGCGGTCGGCGGCGTCCAGGGGCAGGCGGTCATGGCGTACTACGACTCGGGCAACTACGACACCCTGCTGGGAACCATCGTCATTGAGGCGGGGGCTCCGGATGTGGGAAATGTTCCCGGCGAAATCGGGAACGAGCTCAAGCCCACCGGCGACGGGTATGACGTGGTCGGGCTGAGCCCCCTGGTCACCCGGGGCTTGGCCCGCGAAGATGCGGTCGGCCCCTACGTGTACCAGCACAAGGGCCAGCACAGCTACAGCCCCAAGGACGGCAAGCTCTATGCGATCCGGAAGTCGACCGAGGCCCCCTGGATGGTCGAGGTGTACTGGCGGCAGCAGGACCTCATGGGCACCGTCTGGCCCTTTGAAGTCCTGCATTATAAGTGCGACTGGCCGGCGGATAGCGAGCCCTATGTGCGGGGGCTGGTTAAAGATGCCGTCGGCACGATCAACAACGGCATCACCATTCCGATTCCCGCGGCCTACGTCCCCACGCTGATGGAGTTCCAGGAGCCGGCGGGGCACGCCGTCCTCGCCAACAGCATCTTTTCCACCGAGAAGAGCGGGCGCGCCCTGCTGAAGCTGACCGGGACCGATGTCAACGGCGACGATAACATCTGGTTTGTTCCGGTGCAGTCCCTCTTGCGGGATGATCCGCGGTTTGACCTGACGTCCTTCGATTGGCCCGTCGGGGTCGAGGTGTCGCCGCTGCCCACCGCGATTGCGCTGGAGTTCGACGGCAGCTCGGCCTACGTTCAAACGCCGATTACCAACCAGCTGGGCGGATCGTTTACCGTGGAGAGCTATTTCCAGTGCGAGGAGACGGCGGGCTGGCAGACGCTCTTCTCGAAAAACACCGCGTCGAGCAACGTGCCCGGCCAACTGGATTTCCAGGTGCGGGTCGGCTCCGGGGGCCAGGTGCAGGCGACCGTGGGCGCGGGGGCAAGCAATACGGCCGCCGTCACGCTGGAAGCCTCCAGCATGATCGGGCTGGGGGACGGCCGCTGGCATCACCTCGCGCTGGTCTATGACGCCCTTGCGGGGAGCGGGACGCTCTACCTGGATGGCCTTGCGAACACGGCCCCGCAGACGGTGGCGCGCTCGTCGAGCCACGCGGGCGCGTTGTATGTCGGCATGGCCCCGGCGGGCGCGCCCGACTTCCTCAAGGGGAAAGTGGATGACATCCGCGTCTGGGACCGGGCGCTGAGCGGAACGGAAATCACGAACAGCCAGCTCGGCTTTATCCAGAATGCCTCCGCCGTCACGAACCTGGTGGCGTATTATCCGATCGGGGACGCGCTCGGCCGCGTGGTCCAGGATGCGAGCGGACACGGCCAGGATGCCACGATGGGGAACTGCGTCCGCGTGGCCTCGGGGGCGATCGGCCGGTCGGACGTGACGGCCTTCAGCCGCTATCACGGGTATATCTACGAGCCGGTTTCGGGCGACAACTACAACACCAACCTCTACTCGCGCGCGGATGCCGCGAACACGAATGCGGATGGCAGCGAGCGCGAATCCTACATCTTTGCCGTCAACAAAACCATGGGCAACGAAAAGCCGATGGAAATCTGGTGGTCCCAGGCGGTCCAGCAGGCCGCCATGCCGGAAGCCCTCTGGTTTCCGGGCTGGGTGCAGCGGTATCAGTTCAACTGGCTGACCCCGGCGTTTTCGTATCCCGCCATCCTCCTCGCCAGCCAGCTGGGCAGCGCGAATCAATCCCTGGTCAAGCGGGGGGCGGCAGTCGATTTCTCAAAGTCGGAGAACTCCCGGATGACCGTGGATTCGGGCGCCTGGTTTGCCGGCGCCTCCTATAGCGTCGAGTGCTGGGTTAAGCCGCACAACCTGGGCGTGGAGGGCCGGGTTTTCGATTTTGGAAACGAGGGGCTCAACAACCGGGTGACCCTGACGATTCTCGCGGACGACCACGTCACGTACGGGGTGTACGGCGAAGCCGGGGAGAGGCGGGAGATTTCCCCCACCAACGCCCCCCGGGTCCGGCTCGGGTGGAATCATTTTGCGCTGGTCGTATCCGGCGGGGTTGCGACGGTTTACCAGGATGGGCGCACCGTTTACGGGCCGTCCGACGTCGCGGTTCCGGCCTGGGGGAGCGTCACGACGACCAACAATTACCTGGCCGCCAGCGCCGGGGGCGATGCCACGAAGAGCTTTGACGGACAGATTGACGAGTTTGGCATCTGGGGCGTGGCGCGGTCGCACGAGCAGGTGTACACCGACATGCTGACGCCGCTGACCGGAGGCGAGTCGGACCTGCGGCTGTATTACTCGTTCGATCACGACGTCGGCAACACCTCGGAAGCGCTTTTCGCCTATGATCGCACGCCCGAAAAGGTCCAGGGGCGCATCTCCTATGCGGACTGGATCCTGCCCGGGGCTCCGCAACTCGACCGCGGCGTGCTGACGAGCGCGGATGCCCCGTTCGTCTATTACCAGAACGACAAAACGCGTCCGGGTTACAATCCCAACGAGGAGCATGCGTTCGTGGAGGCCTCTGCAGGCGGGTATGTGACGTATGCGCTGCGCTGCGACCTCAACCAGGAAGAGAGCTCCGACCCCTATGTGCTGGTTCAGTATAACAATCCGGCCAACAGCGGGCGGCCCAACATGCAGGTTTACCAGGTGGCGCCGACCAACTGGCTGAACACGTCGTTTTCCGGAGCCATGACGGCCGGCACGCTTGTGCCCGGTCCGCATCCGCTCGACTTCTTCCCGGATCCCTGGACGACCAACACCTACTGGCAGGATGCGAACGGGAAAAACAGCCCGCTGGCGGCGGGGTATCGCGATCGCAAGTCGCAGATCTGGGCCAAGCGCGCCGGCACGAACGGCGCCCCGGCGGAGCTGGTCATGCATAATTTCTACCCGATGCAGGCCGGGTTCTATTTCCCCTCGCTGGAAGAGGAGGACATGGAGCAGCCCGAGATCGGAACGCCGGTTCCCTGGCTGTGCCGGCTGACCAACGCGACCGCGAACGTACTCACGGGCGAGCCCGCTCCCTGGACCTGGACGGTGTCCTGGCCGTCCAACAACCCGGTGATGAAGATCGGCCAGACGTTGACCAAGGCGGCTCGCGGCCTGCCGGAAGTCTGGAGCGCCAAGAGCCTGAAGGTGATCTATGGGGCGCAAACGAACGCGGTCGCCCTGTACGATCCGATTGTCATCCAGGCGGCAGGGCTGGAGTTTGAAGGAAGTTTTGCGGGGCACTACGGGTTCACTACCGGGCCGCACGGAAACATCCAGGAGAAGAACGGGAAGACCTATTTCAAGGGGGTGCCGCCCAGCATCAGCGACCGGTTCTATTTTGACGCCGCGGCGCCCAAAGCCAGCTGCCTCAAGCTGGCCGGCCGGCTGGTCGAGGATGCGGGGCGCCTCAGCTATCTCCAGCTCAACGTCCTGAGCGGGGAAGAGCGCGAGACGCTGAAGGGGCTGGCCCTCGACAACACGAATGAGTGGGCGGAGGCCATTGAGGGCCTGGCCGTGGCGCGGAAAGAGGCGACCGACTCGAACGCCGTCGTGAACTATGCCCTGACCCACATGGGCCCCGGGGCCGGCGGCCTTGTGACCCTGGTGGAAAACGATGCGACCAACCCGGTCTTCGGGGTGAAGGCCGGCGATCCCATCCAAATGCACATCCTCCAGCTTTCCACCAATCTCTTTGCCGGCGCCGTGCTGCCCCTGCAGGATCCCAACAACCTGCTCAGCGAACAGCTCGACATTCTCTATACCGAGTCCTTTGCCGGCAACGGCTCCGAGTTCGATTTCGAGTGGCGGCGCGCCCAGCCGAATGAGAACGGCACCACGCCGACCAACTATAACGACTATACGGTCTTTCTCGATGAGCCGGGAAGAACCCGGTTCACGCTGGGCAAGGAGGGCGACACCCTGGCCGACCTGGTCAATACGTTTTACGTGATGCGGTACTGCGCCCGCAGCAATACCGAAGCCTATGCCGCGACCGGCGGCGCCTGGAGCGACTGGGTGGGCCCCACGCTGGCCGAAGGCTGGGTGCAGCGCGTGATGAACAACGTGACGCCGTTCACGCAGCGCATGCAGGATCTCTATGAGAATCCGGCGGAAACCATCGTGAGCATGATCCAGCAGGCCGGCGGGCCCTATGAGGGCGACGTGGCGCTGAACCAGGATAACCTGACCAGCGTGGGCCTGATCCAGCTCTACCAGACGATCCTCAATAAAGCGGAGTCGATGAGCCTGACGCTGGGGATCAACAACACCGCCGCCAACCAGCAGCTGATGCTGGCCGCCACCCGCTTGAACGACCTGTATATGCTGCTCGGAAACGAGGCCTATGCGGATGCGATGGATCCGACCATCGGCTTCGGAAGCGATTTCTTCAACAGCGACGACTTTTCGCTGGTCGGTGTCGATTACGGCGCCATGAGCTCCTCGCTCTTCTGCTTCGATAATCTCTGCGCCAGCCTGTGCGATGAAGAGCTGGCCCTGCTGCGCGGCCGGTCCGACGGCCTGGCGCCGTCGCATGAATTGACGCCCACCTACAACCGGCTCTACTGGAACTTCACCCGGGGCATCACGGCCGGCGAAGTGGCGTACGCCATGAACTACCAGATTCAGGGCGATGCGGCCACGATCGGCCAGCCGCAGGCCGCGGCCCTTTATCCGCAGGGCCATGGCGACGCCTGGGGCCACTACCTGAGCGCGCTCACGGGCTATTACCGCCTCCTGCGCAATCCCTGGTTCAGCTGGGGCACGCCCTCCATCACGCCGATGATGGTGGGCGATGCGGTGGTGGATGCCGATTACTACGACGAGGAAAAGTTCGCCGAGTCGGCCGCGGCGATGGCGCGCACCAGCGTGGAAGTCATCAAGCGCACCTGCGAGAAGTCGTTTACGGAGAAGGGCGGCGCCGCGCTGGCGGGCTACAAGGACGCCGATCCGAACCGGGCCTTCGGCTACGGCGAATGGGGCGCGCGCGCCGGCCTGTCGTCGCTCTACAACTGGGCGGTCGGCAATTCGCTGCTGCCGCCCGGGGGCGATCCCGCGAATTACGACTTCCTCTCGTTCGCCACGAACACCCAGCTGGAATGCCTGGCGCCGTCGAACAAGGTGGACTTCAGCTCGGACTTCACGATCGAGTTCAACGTCAAGCCGGCCGCCGCCCTGCAGGACGCCGGCGGAAGCAGCGTCCTCTTCGACTGGGTGGGCCGCGCCGGCACCCGCGCCGACGCGGGCGCGATCAGCATCGCCCTCGATCCGCCATCGGGCAAGCTTCTCCTCCAGGTCCAGGGCCTGGCCACCAATCTGTACATGCCGATTCCGACGTGCGGCACGTGGACGCACGTGGCCATCACCTATTCCAAGGCGGCGTATGCAATGACTTTCTATCGGGATGGCGTCCAGCAGGCGGCCTTCACCGAGGTGCTGATGCCGGAGGCCGTCAAGCTGGCCGATCCGGTCATACGCCTGGCCGCCAACGATGCGCCTGTCCCGTTTTCGGGATTCTTTTCCGAGTTCCGCATCTGGAAGACGGTGCGCGAGCCCGCGGCGCTGGAGGCCGCCCGGGACGGCGTCAGCGCCAACGCCGCCGGGTTGCTGATGTATCAGCGGTTTATTGCCGATTCCACGCAGGGCGCCTATTTGCCCGATGAATCCTGCGGCGCCTCCTGGATGGCCGTGAATCCGGTCTGGTTCAAGCAACTGGGCTCCGGGGTGTCGCTCACGTTCACGGACACCAGCATCCTCCGCATCAACCGCGATTCCGTCGGCTCCCTGGCCGAGGTTTGCGCGGCCCTGAAGGATATCCAGCGGAACGTGGACATGGCCGATGCCGGCATGACCCCGCTCGGGCTTTCCGGAAACGCCATTCCGTTCGACATCGACCCGGCGCAGCTGGCCTCCGGGGTGAGCCATTTCGAGCAGATCGAGCAGCGGGCCGAGCAGGCGCTTGTCAACGCCGCCACGCTGCTTGACCGGGCGCAGAGCGTCTCGAAGCTGCAGCGCCAGCAGACGATGAACGCCATCAACGCCAAGCAGGACCTGGTGAATGAAGAGGCGGGCCTGAACACCCAGCTCATCGGGATTTTCGGGTATCCCTTCTCCGCCGACATCGGAGCGGGCGGCACGTTTCCGCAGGGGTACGACGGCCCGGATCTGTATCACTACATGTATATGGATCTGCAGGCGTATGGGTTCAGCAAGTTCGAAATCGAAGTCAAAACGAGCACCGTCTATAAAGTGAACGGGCTGATCGTAAACGGGAATGCGGACGAAACGTTTTCGTTGAAATTCGACCTGGCGGCCAATGGCATGATCCTGAAGCCCGCCAGCCTCCAGGGAACCCGCCGGGCACAAGGCCGGCTCCAGGCCGCCTATGGCTCCTTTATTGAGTCCTATCTGGCCTATCGCAAATCGCTGGCCTCCTATGAGGAAAAGGTCGAGTTCCTGAAAAGCGAAGCCGGGTGGGCGGGAACCAAGATCGGCCTCGACGCGGCACTGTCAGCCGCGAGTCTCTGGAGAAAAGGGGCCGAGTTCCTAGAGTTGCGTGTGCAGGCGATCAGCCTGGAATCGTTAATGGTATCGGACTACACGCTCGAAGAGGCGAAGACGGCGGCACATGATTTAAAGGAGTCCGTGCCGGATATGGTGATTGCAGGCATGGCGGTCGGCGTGAATGTCGGGGCGCCTATCAGGGGGCTATTGAATGCGGTAGAAGGGCCGATCGAGGCCGCCTTTACCTTATTGCGAAATCAAGGCAAGGTGGAGTTTGCCCTGTCACAAAACCGCGAAAAGCAGGTGGATGCGTGGTATGAAGGCTTGCGGCAGCTGACGGAAGTGATTTTTACGGACCACGAAACCACGGCCGCCGTTCAAGAGATCATGATGGAGGCCAACGACCTCGCCATGGACCTGGACGGCGCCTTTGCCGCGATGATCAACGCCCAGGAGGCCTATAATTCCGTCCTGGCCGAAGGCCAGCAGCTGCTCTCCACGCGGGAGCGGCTGCGGAAGCAGGCCGTGAACCGCATCGCCGTCGGGCGCTACCAGGATATGGCCTTCCGCACCTTCCGCAACGACGCGCTGGCGAAATACGGAAACGCCTTTGATTTGGCGAAAAAGTATACCTACCTCGCCACGAAGGCCTACGACTATGAAACCGCGCTGGGCTTGGATAATGCCTACGGCAGCGATTCCGTTTTTGGCGAGATTGTCGGCGCCCGCACCCTCGGCTTTATGGATAACGGCGTGGCGCAGCTGGGCGGCCTCCATGGGGATGGCGGCCTGGCGGACGTCCTGGCCCGCCTGAAGGCCAACTGGCTGGTGCTGAAAGGCCGCCTGGGCATCAACAATCCGCAGACCGAGCAGTGCTGGCTGTCGCTGCGCTCCGAGTGTTTCCGCATCGAGCCGTCCGGGACCGTGCCCGCCAAGGCCTGGCAGGACAAGCTGTCCTCGTTCCAGGTGAACGACCTGCTGGCCTATCCCGAGTTCCAGCGGTTTTGCCTGTCGTTCCAAAGCTCCGTGCCCGGCGGCCTGCTGCCGCAGGAGCCGGCGCTGGTGATTCCCTTTTCCACCACCATCGACTTCGCGCGCAATGTCTTCGGCTGGCCGCTGGCCGGCAACGATCACGCGTTCGACTCGTCCTACTATGCGACCAAGATCAGCAAGATGGGCGTCAAGTTCATCGGCTACAACCAGACCACCAACAACGTCGTGGCCCTTTCCGCCACGCCGCGCGTCTACCTGATCCCGGTGGGCCGCGACGTGATGCGCTCGCCGGGCAAGGACGGCGGGCAGCTGCTGGCGTATAACGTGGTGGACCAGGTGGTGCCGGTGCCGTTCCCCCTGGGCTCCTCCACCCTCGACGATCCCGACTGGTCGGCGATTTACGATGCCTATACCGGCAGCGGGGATCCGCTGGCCACCCTCCGGCGCTATCCGTCCCTGCGGGCCTACTATGACCAGAGCGCCGACGCGGACGCGATGCTTTCCAACACCCGCCTCGTGGGGCGCTCGGTCTGGAACACCCGCTGGCTGCTGATCATCCCGGCGGGCACGCTCAATGCCGACCGGGCCTTTGCGCTCGAAACGCTGATTCGAGGGGCGGACTTCAACAAGGACGGCAAGGTGGATCAGCCCGGCATCGAGGATATTCAAATCGGGTTCGAAACCTATTCCAATTCCGGCAACTGAGCCGACAGGACCCAGGGGAGCACATGAAACAGTTCACACGGAGCATGGGGCTGGCGCTGCTGATGGCCGCCTCGGTTCAGGGCGCGGCCATTTTTCCGCTGCCGCCGTTCACGGTTTACGGCAAGGTGCGCGATTGGAACGGGCGGGCCTTGTCGAGCGATAACGCGGCGACCGTGGTCGTCAGGGACACGAACGGCGTGGTGCTGGCGCGGTGTGACGTGAAGTCGGGAATCTACCCGGGCCTGACGTATCGCCTTCCGATTCCGATGGCCAGCGGCCGGCAGGCGGGCCGGGGGCAGGCGGGCGATCCGCTCACCTTCGACGTCTACTATGACGGCCAGCTCCACACGGCCTCCGCCGGCCAGGGAGTTCGCGTGGGCGACCCGGCCGGCTCCATCCATTGCACGCTGAACCTCGGCACCTTCAGCTCCGGCGGCGGTCTTCCCGACGAGTACAAGGAGCTGCTCAGGGCCTATTACGACGAGGTCGGGAGAGACTCGGGGCTGGGGGATATCTCGCCCGATGACGATTTCGACGGCGACGGCTATTCCAATTTCGAGGAGTTCCTGGCCGGCACGATTCCGGTGCTGGCGGAGGATTATCTGCGGATCACCCGCTTCACCCGGCTGGCGGATGGGCGCATGGCCCTCTGCTTCCTTTCGGCGCCCGGCCGCGCCTACAGCGTGACACAGAAGACGCGCGTGAGCGGCGGCAACCCCGGGAACCCGGCGGCGTTTGCGCTGACCCGGACGGCGCCGCCCGCGCAGACGTTCTACGCCGCCGACCAGGATGCCGAGGCCACGCTCTACCTGCCGCCGACCACCAACGATTCCGCCTTCTTCCGGCTGAGGGCGCAATGAGGATGGCCGCCGGCGGCTTGCTGGCGTTGCTGTTGGCGGCCGCTCCCGCCAGCTCGCGGGCGGAAGAGGGCGACAGCTGGACGAATCGCGCCGGGCATGCGTTGAAGGCGACCCCGCAGTCGATCAGCGGCCGGACGGTCACGTTTGTGCAGGGCGAAAAAGGGAAGACCCTCTCCTATCCGCTTTCCGTGTTTTTGCCGGCGGAGCAGGAGCGGCTGCGTTGCCGGTTGAAGGACACCACGCTCCCCGAAGGGCTCCAGGCGGCCCATGACTTTGCCGCGCGCGTCATCCAGCGGTCCCGCCTGCTGAAGGAAAGCGGCGGCCTGCCGGATCCGGATTTCCAGAAAGCCGTGGCGGCGGCCCTCGCCGCCTTTCGCCTCCAGGCCGCGCCGTTCATCACGCAGCAAGAGCTTTCGCCGGAGCGGCTTGACCTGATTGCGGGCAAGATGACGGCGCCAAAGGACCCATGAGCAGCTCCGCACGAGTTATCCGCGGGATGGCGGGGGCCGCGGGCATTTGGGCCGCCACCGCCCTCGCCGCCTTCGCCGCAGAGGCGGGCGACTATGCCGCCCTCACCAACGCCATTGCCAACGGTGTTGACGGGGACACGATCACCCTCACCAGTGACATTACGGTGAGCGCGGAAGTCGCCATCGCCGCGAAGGGCCTGACCCTCGAGGGCAACCATCATTCGATCTCTGTGCCGGTTCCGGGGCTAAACGCGTCGGGCATCGTCAACGCGGGTTCGTCCCCGTTCCGGGTTTTCATTATCCTCGCCGCCGGCAAGACGAATACGATCCGGAACCTCACCATTCTGGGGGGGAGTCCCAACACCGCCGGTGGCGGAATCGCGCACGCCGCAGGCACGCTGGTTCTGCAGAGTGTCACGATTTCCCAATCCGGCGGGCCCGAATGCGTAGGGGGCGGCCTGGACAACAGCGGAGGCGCGGTTTTCATGCGCGACTGTAATCTCAGCCGCAATGCCGCCCGGTACGGCGGAGGATTTCTCAACGCCGGAACGGGCGCCAGGTTGTTCCTTGAGCGGTGCACGGTCAGCGAAAACCGAAGCCTGGATGTCAATGGCGGGGGCGGAGCGGGGCAGAATAACAATGATCTTTACGCCAACAACTGCACCTTCGCGAACAACACGAGCACGGAGCTGGGCGGGGCCATCAACAACCGGCCCACCGGACGCTCCTACTTCACGGACTGCACGTTTGTCGGAAATGTCGCCCTGTACGCCGGATTCAAGGGGGGCGCCATCGCCAACAACAACGGCCTTGTCACCGTGGTCAACTCGCTGTTCGCCTATAATTATCATTTCAACGGCAGCGCCTTCGAGTTGAATGACGTCTGCAACTATGTGGAGGGCTCGACGGCGCCAGCGGCCTATTACTCCGTCTTTCAATCCACCACGAATCAAGTGGGAGGCGGAAGCACGGGCAACACCCTCTATTCCGGAAACAGCTCGGGCTCGGATGACGCCCTGTTTGGCGGCGGCGTCAGCGTCGAGGTGGTCGGATCGGACGGAACGTCCTTGAAGACGACGGGCACGATCTACCGGGCCGTATTGGCGAAGATCGGCTCTTCCCTGACTCCGGTGGCCGCATTGAAGCCAGGGAGTTATGCCGTGGGGAAGGGCGCGAGGGTGGCCTTTTCCTCGAGCCCGGCGGATCCGGTGGTCGGGTATTTCAACGGAAGCGCCTGGATATCCCTGTCGGGCTCTGGCGACCCGGCCGGTTACGAGGTCACCCTCGACCAGAACGGCGCTGACCGGGGCTACTTGAAAACGGTCGGCGCTGTTGAGCCGCCTTATTCGGCTCCCGTCATCGCCAGCCCGCCGACCAATCAGGTGGCGGCCGAGGGGGGGATGCTGAGCTTAAGCAGTTCGGCGACCGGAACGGCGCCG
>CAXNFL010000034.1:0-12597 GCA_964201555.1 Kiritimatiellia bacterium | reverse complement strand
GGCGATGTTGGTCGCATGATCCGCCACCCGCTCGAGGTGCCGGGCGATGTGCAGGATCTGCAGAAGCGGCTCGAACAGGGCCGGTGTCTGCGCCACGGCCGCTTTGACCTGCCTGACGATATCGCGGTTGATCGCGTCGATCTCGCTATCCGAGGCGCAGACCTCGCGGGCGGCCCCGGCATTCAGGTTCACAAACGCATCCAGCACCTTCTTCAGCATGGCCTGGGCCTTGTCGGCCATCTCGCCCAGGGGGAAGGGCATGTCCAGCGCGGGGCGCCCCAGCAGGAACAGCCCGCGCTCCGCCATGTGCACGGCCAGATCGCCGATCCGCTCCAGATCCTGGTTGATCTTGAGCACGGCGATAATCAAGCGCAAATCGGTGGCCACGGGCTGGTGGAGCGCCAGGATCTTCAGGCACTCGTCCTCGATGTCCACCTCCCTGGCGTTCGTCTGCGCCTCGCGGTCGATCACCTGCCGGGCCAAATCCGCGTTGCGCTCCTCGATGGCGCGGACCGCCATCCGGAGGTCGCTCTCCACCTCGCCGCTCATCAGCAGGATCAGCCGCTTCAGCTTGTCCACGTCCCTTTGCAAATGCACGCGCATGATGGCGCTCTCCTTATCCGAATCGCCCGGTAATATAGTCCTCGGTCTGTTTCTCTTTCGGTTTCGTAAAGAGATCCCGCGTCACCCCGAACTCGATCAGCACGCCTTCGTACATGAACGCGGTGAAGCCCGAAACCCGGGCCGCCTGCTGCATGTTGTGCGTGACGATGATGATCGTGTACCGGCCCCGCAGCTCGTCGATCAGGTCCTCGATGCGCAGCGTGGCGCGGGGATCGAGCGCGGAGGTGGGCTCGTCCATGAGCAGGATCTCCGGGTTCACGGCCAGCGCCCGCGCCATGCACAGCCGCTGCTGCTGGCCGCCGGACAGGCCCAGCGCGTTGTCGTTCAGCCGGTCCTTCACTTCCTCCCACAGGGCCGCCGCCACCAGGCTGCGCTCCACCACCTCCGCCAGCTCCCCGGCGTTCAGCCGCCCGTGCAGGCGGGGCCCGTAGGCGACATTGTCGAACACGGATTTCGGGAACGGGTTCGGCTTCTGGAACACCATCCCCACGCGCCGCCGCAGCGCGACCACGTCCACGTCGGGGCTGTACAGGTCCTGTCCCCCGAAAAGCAGCTTCCCCTCGGTGCGGCAGCCGGGCACGAGATCGTTCATCCGGTTGATCGCCCGCAGGAGCGTGCTTTTCCCGCAGCCGCTCGGCCCGATGATGGCCGTCACGGCCCCGGCGGGAATCCCCAGGCTCACCGCCTTGACCGCCTGGTTGCGTCGATAATACACAGAAAAAGCGCTGGCCTCGACATGGGGGGCCGGCCTGCCCGTTGCTTCCGACATGGTGCCTCTCCCTTTCTACGTCCTCATCCGCCTGGCGATGCGCGCCCGCAGCAAAATGGCCGCGAGATTCAGCAGCAGCACCAGGACCACCAGGACGAGCACCAGCCCGTACTGGACATGGCGCACCTCGTCCACGGCCTCGTGTTCGGTCGCCAGGTTATAAATGTTCCAGGACAGCGCCGGGGTCGGCTGCGTCCAGGTCTGCCAGAACGCCAGCGGCTTGCCCACGCTGACGGCCGCGGTGAAAATGATGGGGGCCGTCTCGCCGGCCGCCCGGCCCATGCTGATGACGATGCCGGTGAGAATGCCCGGCAGCGCGGCCGGCAGGATGATGCTCAGGACCGTGTGCCACCGCCCGGCGCCGAGGCTCATCGCCGCTTCCTTATACGTCCGCGGCACGGCCCGGATGGCCTCCTCCGAGGCGCGGATCACCGTGGGCAAAATCATCAGCGCGAGCGTCATCGATCCCGCCAGGACGCTTTTGGAACGCGACACGTGCAGGGTGTTGATGAAGAACGCGAGGCCAAAGAGGCCGAAGACGATGCTGGGAACGCCGGACAGGGTGCTGATGCAGGTGCGAAGCACCTGGAGCAGGCGGCTTTCCACGGCATATTCGGTGAGGTAAATGGCGGCGATCAGCCCCATGGGAATGGCCAGGAGCAGGGCGCCGACCGTCAGGTAGAAGGTCCCCAGCAGCTCCGGCCAGATGCCGCCAAAAAAGTGGGAGTCGTAGGATTCATCGGTGAGAAACTGCCAGTAGGCGGTTTTTCGAGGCAACAGCATTTTTTCCAGGTTGTGCTCCAGATCGCCAAACAACCCCTCGACGGGCGTCCCGGCAAAGTCGAGGACGCGCGGCTTCAGGAGGCGGATCCCGGCTTTCGCGGGATTCGAATAGTCCCACTCTTCCCGGTAGATCACGCGCTCCCGTTTCACCCGGGCGCGGTCCCACCGCGTCTGGCCGTACTGGTCGCGCATCAGCATGGGACGAATGCTCCCGGGCGCGGGGCCAAACAGCTCGCGAAGCGCCTTCTTCAGCTCCTTGACGGGCTTGGCATACCGGGCGCGGTACGCCGCATCGCCTTCGTCCAGGCGCCGGTCGAAGTCGGCCAGCATCCGGTACACCGGCGCGCGGGCCTCCTGCGCGGCGGCGATCTCCGCCTCGACCGCGGGGCGGTCCCCGCGCTCGAACTTCTCCAGCATGACGCGGCGATGCTCGACGGTTCCGGTGAAGAAAATGGCTCCGGCGCCGCGAACGAACATCGGGACGAGCAGGATCACCAGCGCCGACGCCATCAGCGCGATGGCCAGGACGCCCGACCCGGAGAAGGCCCGATCCAGGATTTTCCGTGTCTGCAAACGCATGGGCTACCCTCCCGCCTTTTTCCGGGCGTTCCGGATGATCCACTCGCTGCCCATATTGCACAGGAAGGAAAAAGCCAGCAGGCAAAACGCCATCGCAAAGAGCACATGGTACCGGGCCGATCCCGTCACCTGGTCGGCCTCGCCCATGTCCCCGGCGATCGTCGCCGTGAGCGTCCGCACCGGCTCGAGCAGGTTATACCAGGGCTTCGGGATCTGCGAGGCGTTGCCCGAGGCCATCCAGACCACCATCGTCTCTCCGATGGCGCGCATGACGCCCAGGAGCACGGCGGCCAAAATCCCGCTGCCGGCCGCCGGCAGCACCGCCTTCAACAGCGTTTCGGCCCGGGTGGCGCCCAGCGCGTAGCTGCCTTCCCGCAGCTCACGACCCACCGCCTGCAGCGCGTCCTCCGAGACGCTCACCACCGTCGGCAGCGCCATGATCCCCAAAATGATCGAAACGTTCAGCGCGTTGGTGCCGCTCGATATCCGCAGTCCTCCCAGTTTTTTTGAAAGCAGGAACAACGCCGCAAACGCCAGCGCGCCCAGCAGCGCCACGGCCAGCCAGCGCGCGCGCGCGCGGGCCGGATCCGGCAGCCGGTCGGTCGCCACATCGGCCAGCACCATGATCGCCAATGCGCACACCGGCGCGCCGATCAGCCACGCCGCCACTCCCAGAATCGGCCCCCCGCTCTGCTGAAGCAGCGGAGCCAGCACGACCAGCGCAAAGAACCCATAGGCCACCGACGGAATCGCCGCCAGGATTTCCACCACCGGCTTGACGACCTGTCTCACGGAAAAAGGAAGCACATCGCTCAGGCACATCGCCGCGGCGACTCCCAGCGGCACGGCCACCAGGACCGCCCCGAGCGTCACCAGGCCGCTTCCGACAAACATGGCCAGCACCCCGTACTCGGGCTTCCCCGCCGAGGGATACCAGCGCGCGCTCGTGAAGAACTCCCGGAACCCCTGGAGCTGGAAAAACGGCCAGGCGTCGCGGGCGATAAAGTAGAAAATGAAAAAAACGGCCAGGGCGGACAGCGACGTGACGGCCAGGAGAAATCCCGTCCCCGCCATCGTCGCGATCCGCTGCCGCCGTTGCGCTTTTTGATTCAGCAGCAACGACGGCATGTCTGGCCGTTGTCCAATCATTTGAGCGGTACAAACCCCGTATCTTCGATGATCCGCTTCCCTTCGGGAGTCGTGCCCAGGTTGATGTAGTCAGACAGCGCGGTGCCGTCCTTCGGCCGGCCGTTGGTGTACATGTACAGCGGACGGGCAACCGGGTACTTCTTGCTCGTCACGGTGTCAGGCGTGGCTTCAACGCCATTCACCGTCAGCGCCTTGACGCCTTCCGTGAAGGCCAGGCCCACATAGCCGATGGCCGCCGGCGTGCTCATGACCCGCTGGCGGATCGCGCCGTTGCTTCCCACGTACTCGACCTTCTCCCCCATCTTCTCCTTGTTCATCACCAGGGTCTCGAAGCTCTCGTACGTCCCGCTGTTTGTGTCGCGGCTGATCACCACGATCGGCTGATCCGGCCCGCCCAATTCCTTCCAGTTCTTGATCTTGCCCGTGTAGATGTCCCGGATCTGCGCCGTCGTCAGGTTCGCCAGCGGATTGCCCGGATGCACCGTCAGAACGATGCCGTCCATCGCCACCACGCGCTCGAGCGCCAGAATCCCGGCGTCCTGCGCGGCTTTCACTTCCGAGTTCTTCATGGGCCGCGACAGGGTCGCCACATCGCACGCGCCGTTGATCAGGCTTTTCGCCCCGTTGCCGCTTCCGGACTCGCTGACCGTGATATTCACCTCGGGGTGCTTGCCCATGTAGTACTCCGCGAACGCCTTGGCGATCGGGCCCACCGTCGTGGAGCCGTCCACCACGATCTTGCTCGCCTCGCCGCCGGACGCCATTCCCACCGCCAGCCCCATCGTCAGCACACCCGCCGCCATTTTCTTAAGTTCGTTCATCTTTATCCTCTTTCGTTTTTCGTTAATCCGTCAAACACGCCATGGTCAGCCCCGCCAGCCGCCGCCAGCCTTCATCGGGCTTCACGGCCCGCGCCGCCGGGCGGCTCATCCGGAAGAAGTCACGATCCTCTCCCGAATAGGCGATGGGCCGGAGGCGCTCGATGTCGCCTCGCATCATCATCGCCGACAGCTCCGCTCGCACCAGGTCCTCCGGATCGCCGAGCAGCATCCTCAGCTCCTGGATGTGCACGGCGTGCCGCGCTTCCAGCACCCTTCGAATGCGCCGGGCCAGCCGCCCGACATCGTCCATACTCTTGCAAAACGTGACCATCGCGACCTCCTCCCGAATGCCCTCGTTAGAACGCCGCCACCAGATCCACCTGCATGCGGTCGTAATCCTTCGTGCTCGACGAGCTCGAGATCGGCTTCTCGTCCACAAAGTACGAGACGCCCGCCTGAAGGTTCTTCATGATCTGATACTTCCCGTAGACCTTGTGGCCCTTGCCGTCCGTCCCGCCGCCCCACCGGTCCGAGTCCGTGAACAGGCCGACCGTGGCGTCCTTTTCCAGCTCCGCGTAGCTATACCCGACTTCCCACGACTTCGGATTCTTCGCCTTGCCGAGCGTGACGCCGTACAGATGCCCCTGGTCCAGCTTCCCCGCCTCGGCGTTGTTCAGCTCCTGCGCGAACAGGGACAACGGCTTCCCCGCCACCCACAGGTCCAGTGAGGCGAAGTACACGACCGGCGCGAAATCCGAGGCCCAGGCCTTGTTCGTGGTGCTCCCGCTCACCGTTCCGCTCACCGTGCTGTTGCCGTAGCCGTTGTTCTTGGCCTCCCAGTCCGTGACGTCATACCCCTTCATGTTCTGGAACCCGTAGTAGCTGGAGCCGAGCGTCAGCCCGATCTCCGGGATGAACTGGAGCTTCACCGCGGCCTGCCCGGCATACAGCATCAGGTCGTCCTGGGAGGAGCGCTCCTGCGCCCACATATACCCGCCGTTCGCCAGGAACGTGGCGAACCCGCCGCCATACTGGCCCTTGACCGCCGCGCCTTCCGGCGTCAGATCGCCATCCCAGACGAGATCGTCCGCGAACGTGATGAAGGGGTTTTTCATCTTTCCGGCGAGGGCGTGCAATTCATTCGGGTTGTCGCCGAAGAAATTGTAGTCGAAGTACGCCAGGTTCAACTTGAAGTCCTTCTTGCCGAACCCGTCGCCCAGCGACTGGTTGCCGGACACCGGGTCCGACTGGCCCGTCGAGAACTCGATCACGCCCTTCAAGTTGTCGTTGCACTTGGCCTCGGCGCCCAGCCGGGCGCGGATCCGGTCCCGCTGCCGCGTATAGGTGTCCTTGTCCGCGTCGAGCTTGGAGTCGTCATTGATGGCCTCGTACCGGTAGCGGAGATCGCCCTTGAAGGTGATCGAATCCGCCCACGTTTTCGGCAACGCCACCGCCGCCGTCCCGGGGGACGCCGTCCCCTGCGCCAGGCTCATGCCCGCCACGCTTGCCGCCATCAACACGCCAGCCGTCATCGCCTTCACCTGTCTCATCTGCTCTTCTCCTTTGGGTTCGTTCTTTCGTTACGTCTTTGAAAACGTCACCAGTAGAACAAATGAAGATGAGGACAGTATGAGGGCACTGTTAGAAGTTGGTCAGGAAGCGGAGGGTGAAAAAGGGGCCGGACTCAGGACCGGGGAATGCGGATCGTGAAGGCGCTGCCCTGCCCCGGGATGCTCTCCACCGAAACCGCCCCGCGATGCGCCAGGACAATATGCTTGACGATGGCCAGGCCCAGCCCCGTGCCGCCCAGCGCCCGGCTCCGGGCCTGGTCCACGCGGTAGAACCGCTCAAACAGGCGGGCCCAGTGCTTCTTTTCGATGCCCGGCCCCTGGTCGGCCACGCGAATGACAATTTCCCCGTCGGCGGAAATGCCGCTCACCACAATCCGGCTCCCCTCGCCGCTGTACTTGATCGCGTTGTCGATCAGGTTCCCCACGGCCTGCTCCAGCAGCGGGGCGTTGATGGGGGCCATGATCTCCTCGGGGCATTCCTGCGCGACAAGAATCCGCTTCGCCTGCGCGGCGCCCGCGAATGCCTGCACGGCCCGGCGCAACACATCGCCCACCGGTCCCGATTCCAGGGGAATCCGCTGATGTTGAGCGTCGTGCTCGATCCGCGAAAGGCTGAGCAGGTCTTCCACGATGGAGCTCAGCCGGTCCGCCTGACGCCCCATCATCGCCATGAAACGCTCGTTCTCCTCGGGCGTCCGCTCGCGGCGCTCGGACAGCGTCTCCACGCAGCCCTTCAACGCCGTGATGGGCGTTTTCAGCTCGTGCGACACGTTGGCCACGAAATCCTGCCGCACGGTCTCCAAGCGCCTCATCCGGGTGACGTCGTTGAACACGATCAGGGCGCCCAGTTTTTCGCCCGCGGAGTCCGCCAGGGCGGTGCCGTGCACATGCAGCACCCGCTCATCCTTGCCGTAAAGAACGATTTCCGCCTCCAGGGGGCCGGCGGCCGAAAGCGTGTCGGCCATGAACGTCTGCAGCGACGGATTGCGAACCGTCTCCTGGATGCTGCGGCCCAGCGCCTGCTCGGGCGCCAGCTCAAGCAACCGCCCCGCCGCCGCGTTGAGGTCCAGGATGCGGCCGTCCCCGTCCACCGCCAGGACGCCCTCGATCATGCTGGCGAAAACCGCCTTCTGCTGGTCGCGCTGGCGCGTGATCGTCTCCATCCGCTCGCCGAGCTGCCCGGCCATCTGGTTCAACGTCCGGGCCAGCGAGGCCATCTCGTCGCCGGGCGGAAGCGCCGCCCGCGCCCCCAGATCGCCCCGCGCCAGCCGCTCCGTCGTGCGCCGCATATCCTCCATGGGGCGGCTGATGCGGCGGGCCAGGAAAAAGGCGATCACGCCAAACAGCAGCGCGACCATCGCGCCGCCCAGGGCCACGTGCCGGTAGACGCTATGCAGGGTCCAGTCAATCACCGACAGCGGCAGCGACGCCCGCGCCACGGCGACAATCGCGCCGTCCCGCTTCACCGGAATCGCCAGATACATCATCGTGCGCCGCGTGGTGTCGCTGAAGCGGACCGACTCTCCCGGCCTGCCGGCAAGCGCCGTTTCGATTTCCGGCCGGCGGCCGTGATTCTCCATGACCTTCGGCTCGTCGTCGGAATCGCCGATCACCGTCCCATCCGGCAGGACCACCGTCAGCCGGGTCTGGGTCAGCCGGCCGAACTCCTTGCATTGCCGGTCGACCTGGATTCCGGCGTTCTCCAATGAGCCCGCCCCGAGCTCATGCGCCAGAACATTCGCCCTCGTCATAAGCTCGCCCGCCACCTGCTGCTGATAAAACCGGCGCAGGGAAACGTTCGCGTACCACGCGGTCGCGGCCAGGGCCGCCAGCGTGCAGATGAAGAAATACAGATAGATGCGCCATAGCAGTCGCATGCGAATCACTCCCTGTCTTTGAAGCGATACCCCACTCCCCGAACCGTCTCGATGCAGTCGGCCTGCGCGCCAAGCTTCCGGCGGATGCCCACGATCTGCACATCCACCGCCCGGTCGGTCACGGCGTAATCCTCGCCGCGCACGGCATCCACAATCTGCTCCCGCGTCATCACCCACCCCGGGCGGCTGGCCAGATAATGAAGGATCCGCAGCTCGGAGACGGTCATCTCCACCGCTTCGCCCTGGACGCGCACTTCATGACGGCCGGGAATGATCTCGATCTCGTGCACGTGGAGCGGCGAGTTCTTGTCCACGGGCGCCTCCCGCCGGCGCCGGAGAATGGCGCGAATCCGGGCAATCAGCACTTTCATGCTGAAGGGTTTCGTGATGTAGTCGTCCGCCCCCAGCTCCAGCCCCGCCACCACATCCCGCTCTTCGCCCTTGGCCGTCAGCATGACAATGGGGATGCCGGCTGTTTTGGGATCCTTTTTCAGGATTCGGCAGACTTCCAGCCCGTCCAGGCCGGGCAACATCAGGTCCAGCAGCACAAGGTCGGGCGTTTTCCGGGAAATCACCTTGACCGCCTCCTCGCCGCTCGAGGCCGTCGTCACCATGAAATCGTCCCGGGTCAGATGAAAACGAAGAAGCTCCTGGATGTCTTCCTCGTCCTCCACCACGCATATGTTTCTCTTGGTCATTTGAGGCTTCCTATTCATGCCGCACAGCAAGTCGCCGGTATTAATATACCGCAGTCCGGTTGGGAAGAAGAAGCCCTGTAGTGTTAGAAGTCGGTTAGCTCGAAACAATGGCTTTTTCTCTTTCTCGGCGTCGGATCAGATGATAATATGTACGACTGTTTGAGCTGAAAGGGATATCCGCCATGACCAAGTATCTCATGTTGTTGCTCAGCGCGGTGCTGGTGAACAACTTCGTGTTGAACCGTTTTCTGGGAATCTGCCCGTTTTTGGGCGTTTCCAAGCAGCTCCCCACCGCCCTGGGCATGAGCGGCGCCGTCATTTTCGTCCTGACCCTCGGCTCCGCCGTCACCTGGGCCGTCCAGACCTATGTCCTCGTCCCCCTCCACGTGGACTACCTCCAGACGCTCGTCTTCATCCTCGTCATCGCCGCCTTTGTCCAGTTTGTCGAGCTCGTGCTTAAAAAATCCGCCCCCACCCTCCACAAGAGCCTCGGGATCTTCCTCCCCCTCATCACCACCAACTGCGCCGTGCTGGGCGTGGCTGTGCTCAACATCAAGCTCAACCTCGGCTTCTGGGAAAGCGTCCTGTTCGGCTTCGGCGGGGCCGCCGGCTTCGGGCTGGCCCTCGTCCTCTTCGCCGGCATCCGGGAAAAGCTCGACCGGGCCAATCCGCCGCGTCCCTTCCAAGGCACCGCCCTCGCCCTGGTCACCGCCGGGCTTCTCAGCCTGGCTTTCATGGGCTTTGCGAATCTGGTGAAATAACACGATGACTACCGACCTCCTCATGCCTGTTCTCGTCCTCGGCGCCATCGGCTGCCTGTGCGGCCTCCTGCTCGCCGTGGCCGCCCGGTTCCTCCACGTGTTCGAGGACCCGCGCATCGAAAAAGTCACCGGCCTGCTGCCCGGCGCCAACTGCGGCGGCTGCGGCTATGCGGGGTGCGCCGACTACGCCAAGGCCATCGTCGAAAAGAACGCGCCCACCAACCTCTGCCGCCCCTGCCGCGCCGCCGCCCTGCTGGAAATCTCCGCGCTCATGGGCGTCGAGGCCAAAACGCTCGAGAAAATGGTGGCGCTGGTCCTCTGCAACGGCGGCGACGTCCGTTCCCGCCGCGCCTCGATGTACAACGGGCTGGCCGAGTGCACGTCGGCCGACATGGTCTCCGGCAGCGGCAAGGTCTGCCGCTACGGCTGCCTCGGCTACGGCAACTGCGCCCGCATCTGCCCGGTCAACGCCATCCGCATGATGCCCGACTCGAACCTCGCCCTCGTGGACGCCGACCGCTGCATCAGCTGCGGCCTGTGCGTGAAGGCCTGCCCGCGCAAGCTGATCCGCATGGTGCCCGCCTCCCACCACGTCCATATCCTGTGCAGCAACCGCGACCGCGGCATCCTGACGCGCAAAGCCTGCGAGGTGGGCTGCATCGCCTGCCAGAAGTGCGTCAAGGCCTGCAACGGCCAGGGCATCCATATGGAAGGCAACCTGGCGGTGGCCGACTACACCGCGCCCCTGTCGCCCGACCTGGTCAATGTCTGCCCCCAGAAAACCATCAACCAGCGCGGGACGGAAGCCGCTCCGGCCGCTCCCGGGGAAGGCGCCTCCGCATGAAAACGGTAAAAGCCCCCTTTAAACTGCCCGGCTCGATCCACCCGCACTACCACAAGGAATCGACCGCCGCGCTCCCTCTGGAGGTCATGCCCGCGCCCGCCGTGGTGCAGATTCCCATGTCCCAGCACCTGGGCGCCCCCTCCAAGCCCCTCGTGGCCAAGGGCGATATCGTTTCCCTCGGCCAGTTGATCGCCGAGCCCGTCGGGTTCGTCTCCGCCTCGGCCCACGCCTCCGTCTCCGGAGTCGTCAGGGCCGTCACGGAAGGCGCCTCCACCGCCGGCAAGGCCACCACGGTCATCGAAATCGAAAACGACGGCCAGGACCGCCCCGGCTCGGCCCTCCTGCCGCATGCCGACTGGGAAACGCTGGACGGCAAGGCCCTGGTATCGATCGTCGCCGCCGCCGGCATCGTGGGCATGGGCGGGGCCGGCTTCCCCACGCACATCAAGCTCAGCCCACCGCCGGGAAAGAAGATCGACACCCTGATCCTGAACGGCGCCGAGTGCGAGCCGTTTTTGACCGCCGACCAGCGGCTGATGATTGAAAACGCCGACGCCCTCTGGCAGGGCATCCGGATCCTGCGCCATATCCTGGGGGGCCCCCGCATCCGCGTGGCCATCGAGGACAACAAGCCCGAAGCCATCCAGGCCCTCGAGAAGGCGCTGGCGAAAGCCGACGGCGATGTGGAAATCGTCTCCCTGGCCACCGCCTATCCGATGGGCGCCGAAAAACAGCTCATCTACTCCCTCCTGGGCCGCGAAATCCCCTCCGGCGCCCTGCCCGCCGACGTGGGCGCCCTGGTCGAAAACGTGGCCACCGCCGTCGCCGTCTACGAGGCCGTGGCCCTGGGCCAGCCCCTCACCCGGCGCATCGTCACCGTCACCGGCCCGCTCATCAAGCGGCCCGCCAACCTGATGGCCCGCATCGGCACCCGCCTCTCCGACCTCATCGCCTTCTGCGGCGGCTTCACCGGCGATTCCGGCAAGCTGATCTGCGGCGGCCCGATGATGGGCGTGGCGCAGGTCGGCTCCGAGGCGCCGATGGGCAAAACGACCTCCGGCATCCTGGCCCTCCCGCGCAGGGACGTCGCCCTCTATGAAAGCGCCCCGTGCATCGGCTGCAACCGGTGCGTGCGCGCCTGCCCCATGTCGCTGCTCCCCTGCACCATCACGATGGGCGTCGAAGCCGACCAGATGGAGATGGTCGAAGGCCTCAGCGTGCTCGACTGCATCGAATGCGGCTGCTGCTCATTTGTCTGCCCCGCCCGGCGCCCCATGGTCCAGCTCATGCGCCAGGGCAAGGCCCGGGTGCAGCTGGCCCGGCGGCAGAAGCAGGAAAAAGAAAAAGGCAAGCAAGGATAACCCATGGCCGACTCGCCCGCCCCCCTCTGGATGCTCAGCTCCTCGCCCCACGTGCACGAAGGCTCCTCCGTGCGCGGGATCATGACCGATGTGCTGATCGCGCTGGTCCCCGCCTTCCTGGTCGCCGTGGCCGTCTTCGGGGTCGACGCCCTCCGGCTGGTCGGCGTCTGCGTGGCCTCCTGCGTCCTGGCCGAAGCCGGCGCCCGCAAGCTGATGGCCCGCAACCTGGCCATCGACGATCTCAGCGCCGTCGTCACCGGCGTGCTGCTGGCCTTCAACCTGCCGCCCCACCTGCCCTCCTGGATGGCGGTCCTGGGCTCGGTCTTCGCCATCGTCGTCGTCAAGCAGGTCTTCGGCGGCATCGGCTACAACATCTTCAATCCGGCCCTGGCGGGCCGCGTCTTCCTGCTGATTTCGATCCCCGTGGCCATGACCACCTGGGCCCTGCCCGATGCCGTCACCACCGCCACGCCGCTCGGCGCGTGGAAAACGGCCTGGGCCGCCGGCGCCGCGCCGGCCGACTTCCAGCAGGTCTACCCCCTCGGCAAGCTGTTCATCGGCAACCAGCTCGGCAGCATCGGCGAGGTCTCCGAACTGGCCCTCCTGCTGGGCGGTCTCTACCTCCTGTTCCGGCGCGTGATCTTCTGGGAAATCCCCGTCTTCTACCTCGGCACGGTGGCCGTCTTCACCGCCATCCTCTATGCCGTCGACCCCGTGCGCAACCTGAGCCCCCTCTACCATTTCGCCACCGGCGGACTCT
>CAXNFL010000033.1:0-12652 GCA_964201555.1 Kiritimatiellia bacterium | reverse complement strand
GGGCTCGCTCCTGGCGGCGCCCTTTTTCGCCCCCCGCCGGGTCTCGGTCGGCATCTTGCTGACCCTCTATGCCATGATTGATTTTCTCGTCTTCCTGGCGGTGTTCCAGCCGTGGCCGATTCTGCCCGTGTTTCCGGCCTGCTACCTCGAATCCGCCGCCGAGCCCCTGACGCGCTTCAAGGTCGTCGGCGAATACGTGATCTGCGGGATCATCCTGGCCGCGATGGGGTGTCTGGGCTTGATGCGGCGGTGGGTGGACCCCCGGGTGGTGCGCTTCATGATGGTCTCCATGGGGGCCACCATCGGCGCGGAGCTGATCTTTACCCGGCAGGTCTCTGTTTATGACACTCCCAACATGATTGGACACCTCCTGAAGGCGGTCGCCTTCTACCTGGCCTACAAGGCGCTGATCGAAGCCGGTTTGGTCCGGCCCTTTGAAGTGTTGTTTCGCAGCGCGAGCCAGAGCCGGCAGCAGGTGCTCGAGAGCGAGGAGCGCTTCCGGACCCTGTCCGCCGCCACGTTCGAAGGCATTGCGATCACGGAAAACGGGCGCATTGTCGATGTCAACGAGCAGCTCCTGGAGATGCTGGGCCGGTCCCGCGACGAGATGATCGGCGAACCCGTGGCCGCCTTTCTGGTGCCGGAGGACCGCGAGCGGGTGTTGCAGAGCATCCGGGAGGGGTTGGAAATGCAGCTCGATCACCGCATGATCCGGAAGGACGGCTCCCATTTCAACGCGGAGGCGCACGGCAAGATGGTTCATTTCAAGTCCCGAACCGTGCGCGTGACGGCGATTCGGGACGTCACCGGCCGCAAGCGGGCCGAGGAGGCCCTTCTGGAGGCCCGCAACACGGCGCTGCGGACGGCCCGGGAGCTGGCGCGGTCGAATCGCGACCTGGAACAGTTCGCCCATGTCACGTCCCACGATTTGAAGGAGCCCCTGCGCATGGTGACCGGGTTCATGGGACTGTTGAAGGAGCAATACGCCAGCCGGCTGGACGAGAAGGCCCGCGAGTACATTCATTTCGGCGTGGACGCCGCCCAGCGCATGCAGAGGCTCATTGATGACCTGCTGGAATACTCCCGTGTCGGGATGGATGAAAGCGCGGAGGCCATGGCGCTGGGGGAGGCCCTGGATGCGGCGCTCGACAACCTGAGGATCGCGATCCGCGAATCGGGCGCCGTCATCACCCGCGACGCGCTGCCCCGGCTGCACGTGAACCGGAGCGAAATGGTCCAGCTGTGCCAGAATCTGATCAGCAACGCCGTGAAGTTCCGGTCGGCGCTTCCGCCGGTTATCCATGTCGGGGCCCGGCTTAAGAACGGGATGTGGGAGATGTCGGTGCGGGACAATGGCATCGGCATCGATCCCGCCTACCAGGATCGCCTTTTCATGATTTTCCAGCGCATGCATCCGGCGGAGGATTATCCGGGCTCCGGCGTGGGTCTGGCGATCTGCAAGAAAATCGTCGAGCAGTATGGGGGGGAGATCCGCGTGGAGTCGGAGCTGGGGAAAGGGGCGACCTTTTTCTTCACTCTTCCCGAAGCCGGCAGGGACCAGGAATGAGCCCGACCAAACAATCCGGTCCGGAAGGCCGGCGCCGCCAGGCGGCGCTGGATTTCCTCACGCTCATCAATGAGGCGGGCAACGTGGCGGACTTGATCCGGAAGGCCACCGCCTTTTTCCAGGAGAAGTCGGGCTGTGAGGCGGTGGGAATCCGGCTTCGTGAAGGCGTCGACTTCCCGTTTTTCGAGGCGCGCGGGTTTCCGGCCGAGTTTCTGCTGCACGAGAACTCGATATGCGCCCGCGATAAGCAGGGGCGCCCCCTGACGGATGCCTCCGGCCATCCGGTTCGCGAGTGCCGGTGCGGCCAGGTCCTGGACGGCCGTTTTGATGCGGCGAAGACGTACTTTACTCCCGGCGGCAGCTTCTGGACCAACAGCACGACCAGCCTGTTGTCCGCCCTCCCTGAAGAGGGGCGGCCGGAGCGGCTTCGAAACCGGTGCCAGCGCGAAGGGTTCGAGTCGATGGCCCTCATTCCGCTCTGCAGCCAGAAGAGCACGCTGGGGCTGGTGCAGCTGAGCGATCGGCGGCCCGGCCGGTTTTCCGCCGGCAGCCTGGTCGATTGGGAAGACCTGGGCCGGCTGCTGGCCGTGGCCCTGGCCAAGTTCAAGGCCGAGGAGGCCGTCAGCGCCAGCGAGCGCCGGTATCGCAGCCTGTTCAACGAGATGACCGAGGGCTTCGCCTTGCACCGGATCCTGTGTGACAGGGAGGGGCGCCCCGTCGACTACCGGTTCCTGGAGGTCAATCCCGGCTTTGAGCGGATCATGGGGCGGTCGCGGGGGGAACTGGTCGGGCATCTCATGAGCGAGGTCTTCCCCGAAGAGGGTCCCTCCTGGCTGCGGCTCTACGGCGAGGTCGCGCTCTCGGGCCAGTCGATGCGCTTCGAGCATGATTCCGCTGTACTCAGGGGCACCTTTGAGGTATTTGCTTATAGTCCGGAGCCGGGACAGTTCGCCACGCTGATCCGGAACCTTTCCGAGCGAAAGCGGGACGAGCTTGTGCTGCGGCGGACGATCGAGGAGCTGGCCCGGTCAAATGAGGAGCTGGAGCAGTTTGTGAACGTCGCTTCCCACGATCTGAAGGAGCCCCTCCGGATGGTGACGGCGTTTCTCAGCCTCCTCCAGGAGCGCGCCAAGGCGCCGCTGGACGACTCGGTGCAGGAGTGCATCGTCTTTGCCTCCGGCGCGGCAACCCGGATGCAGCGGCTGATCGACGACCTGCTGGCCTACTCGCGCCTGGGTTCCGGGGGACACCGGGAAACGATGCCGGCCGACGACCTCCTGGACATGGCGCTTGAAAACGTGCGGATGAGCCTGGTCGAGACCGGCGGGGTGGTGACCCGGGGGCCGCTCCCGGTGGTGGAAGGCAATCGGATGGAGCTGACGCTGGTCTTTCAGAATTTGATCGGCAACGCGCTCAAGTTCTGCAAGGGGCGCACGCCGATCATCGGGGTCGAGGCGCGGCGGGAGAGGAAGGATTGGCGTTTCACGGTGTCGGACAACGGGATTGGAATCGCCCCGGAATACCGGGAGCGGATTTTCATGATTTTCGAAAGGCTTCACACGGCCGAGCACTACCAGGGATCCGGCATGGGGCTTGCCATTTGCCGTAAAATCGTGGAACGTCATGGGGGACGCATCTGGGTGGAATCGGAACCGGGCCGTGGCTCGCAGTTCCATTTTACGATCCCGGGCCAGGAAGGAGAGGGGTATGGACGTATTAATGGTTGAAGACAATCGCGGCGACGTGGTCCTGGTCCGGGAGGCGATGGCCAAGATCGGCGTCGACTACCGGATGGACGTGGTGCGCGACGGCGTTGAGGCCATGAAATATTTGCGCCACCAGCCGCCGTACGAGACCGTCAACAGGCCGGAACTGATCGTGCTGGACCTGAAGCTGCCCCTGAAAAACGGGCGTGAGGTTCTCGAGGAGATGGATTTGAACCCCGAGTGGCGCGATATCCCCATCGTGCTGCTGAGCAGTTCCAGGACCGAGCTGGAACTGGCGCGCTCGGTGCACCTGTCCGCCCAGAGCTTCATGGTCAAGCCCAGCACGTTCGCCGGCTACGTGGAGCTGGTCCGCTCGATCGACGCTTTTTTCCGGAAAAGCGGGCCGGAAGGGGCTCGACCCGGAGGGCGGAAGGATGAAGGGCGGCCGGTATGACGGAAGAAGGGTCACTCCGGGTGCTTCTGGTCGAGGATAATCGCGCCGATGCGGTGCTGCTCCAGGAGATGCTGGTGCGCGCCCAGTCAGGCCGGTTCGGTATTATCTGGGAGGACCGCCTGGGAAAGGCGAACGAGCGGCTCAAGGCGGAATCGTTCGACGTGGTCCTGCTTGATTTGTCCCTGCCGGATTCCCAGGGCCTGGCCACGCTCGAGGCGATCCATGACGCGGCCGGCGCCGTTCCCATCGTGGTGGTCACCGGCGCGGAAGACGAAAACATGGCGTTGCAGGCCATCCGGCAGGGCGCCCAGGACTACCTCGTCAAGGGCACGCTCTCGGCCCGGGGCATCGCCCGGGTGATCCAGTATGCCGTCGACCGGCGGCGGGTCGAGGAGAACCTGCGGGAATCCCAGCGCCGCGAGATGGCGGCCGAGGCCGCCGCCACCGCCGCCCGCACCGCGCAAGACACCATCCGGGCCATGTCCGAAGGGGTGCTCATCCTGGACATGAAGGGGCGGATCCTGTCGGTCAATCCGGCGATGGAGCTGCTGACCGGAATCAACAGCCAGGCCGTGATCGGCCACCGGCTCGCCGAATTGATGCCCCAATTCCTGAATGCTGAGAATCTCGCCTTTATGGAATCCGCCCTGGGGACGGCGCTGGAGGGTCGTCTTCCCGTGCTGCGCCCGTTCACGATCCGGTCCGCTTCGGGCGAGGATGTGTCCCTGATTCCGGCGGCGGCCTTCATCCGGGGCACGGATGGGGAGGCGGTTTCGCTGGTGGTGACGTTCCGCGACATCACCCTGATCAAGCAGGCGCAGGACGCGGTCGAGTCGAGCGAGAAGAAATACCGGGAGCTGGTGGAGAGCGCCAACAGCATCATCATGCGGCGGCGCCTGGACGGAACCATCACGTTCCTGAACGAGTTTGCGCTGGAATTTTTCGGCTTCCGGGAAGAGGAGCTCGTCGGCCACAACGTGGTGGGCACCATCGTTCCGGAGAAGGATTCCGACGGGCGGGACCTGGCGGCCATGATCCAGGACATCGGCGTCCGGCCCGAGGCGTACGTCAGCAATGAGAACGAGAATATCTGCAAGGATGGCCGGCGGGTCTGGGTGCAGTGGACCAACCGGGCGCTGCGGAACGCCGCGGGGGAGGTGGACGAGATCCTGTGCGTGGGGGCCGACGCCACCGCCCGAAAGAACGCCGAGCAGGCCAACCGCCGCTATCAACTGCGGCTGCGGTCCCTGTCCAACCGGCTCGCGTCCACCGAGGAGGAGGAGCGCCGCCGGATCTCGCGCTACATTCACGATACGGTGATCCAAAGCCTGGCCCTGGCCAACATCAAAATGGGCTCGCTGCGGCAGGGGATCGAAAAACGCTGTCCGGCCGAGGAGCTTAAAAAACTGGAGACCACGCGCGAGCTGATCCAGGAGGGCATCGCCGAGTGCCGGCAGCTGATGTCGGACCTGGCGCCGGCCATGCTGTATGAGCTGGGGCTTGAGCAGGCCCTGGATGACCTGATTGAAAAGCTGAGCCGCCAGCACGAGGTCGATATCCGGCTCGAGGGGCGCGGTCCCTATCCGTTCATGGATATTCCCCTGCGGGGGCTTCTGTTCCAGTCCACGCGCGAGCTGATCGTGAACGCGCTGAAGCATTCCGGCGCGTCCCTGATTCAGGTTTATCTCAAGAGCGACGGGCCGGCCATGACGGTGACCGTGAAGGACAACGGCAGCGGCTTTTTCCTGCCGGGCTCCTTCGTGCCCCGGCGCAATGGCGACGGCGGGTTCGGCCTGTTCAATATCAAGGAACGCGTGGAGGGCCTGGGCGGGACCTTTGTCATGACCTCCGAGCCGGGCCAGGGCACCACCGCCGTCATTACGGCTCCGCTCGGTGCGCCCCCGGCGGAACGCGCCGATTAAGGGTTTTCGAAGAGAGGCATACGGGCTTTACCTGATAGGATGTTATCCGCTTCTTGCGTAGGCTTCCCCTCGTTGATGACAACCCGAGGAAAGGCGAGCCGATGAAGAGGCGCATGACAAACCCGAGCCGGATGACGATCGGCGCTTCGGCCGAAGCGGATCCGGATCCCGTCGCCGCCTTCTGGTTTCGCATGGCGGACGAGGCCCGCACGGACTGCCTGCGGAACCTGCATCAGCACCTGGCTTTGCAACGGACGAATTTTCTGGAATATCGGCGCGAGCAGCTGGCCCTGCAGCAGCATGCGTAAACGAGGGAGTCTGAGATGGCCGTACGTGATGAATGGAAAGGCTCCAACCTGCTTTCACGAGTCGTCAAACCCAAGGACAAGTCCATGGAAGCCTCCACTCGAGACAAGAAGAGACGCGTTCAGTTCCGGGCCGCTGCCCCCCTTGGCAGCGCGGTGTTCGTGGCCGGATCCTTCAACAAGTGGGATCCGCGGGCCACGCCGATGAAGGAAGGGCCCGGTGGCTATGCGGCCACGGTTCTGCTTCTTCCCGGGCGGTATGAGTACAAGTTTGTGATCAACGGCGAATGGGTGACCGATTCGAGAGGTTTCGAAACCGTGCCGAACGGCGTCGGGTCCCGGAACAGCGTGATGGTGATCTGACGCTCTTTAACATCCTTTACCCCCTCCTCTGGTTTCTTTCCCCCCCTGCGTACTCCGCCAGAGGACGGGGGCCTTTTTCAGCGAGGCCCTTCATGCTCAACCTGACCGCCTCCACCATACTCACTCCGGATGAAGCCGTCGAGCGGGCGCTGGCCTGCTTCGGGGGCGAGTCCGGGATGAAATTGGTTGAGATGGCCGGGCACATACACGGCCGCGATGGGGCGGTGCAGGTGACGGTGACGGGCGACTCGGTGGTGGGGCGGGAAAAGTATGAGCCCCTGGATCTGCTGCGCTCGATTCTGCGCGATATGCGCGATCGCTACGGGCTGACGGTGGTTCAGTGGCAGCTGCACTTCCACACGCTGCCCGACGAAACAGCCGGCCACTTGCGGGTCCAGATCGAGGCGGGCCATCCCGTGGACGTGGCCTGCGAAAGCCTGGAGGTGGATCCGCAGACGCGCGACTTCCTGGACGGGTTGCCCCGTCCGGAAGGGCCGTGATTTTCCCCGCATCCGCCGCGGTTAGAAATAGGCGGCTACGCCTTCCGGCAGCGGCGGCACATCCACGGGGATGTTGCCGTTGCGCAGGGAGTAGGCGGCCTGGCAACCCGCGGCCACGCTGAACCGGGCCGCCAGGGGAGAGGTCTTGATCTTGATGTTTTCGCGCAAAAAGCCGATGAACTCCTGCACGATGTTCGGATCGGCGCCGCCGTGGCTGCCGTCGGACTGCGGAATGAAGAACTGTTCGTCGCCGTACGGATTGTAATGGCCGCGGCGGTTCCAGAGGCGGACCACCATGTGACCGGGGCCGTCGCCGAAGTTTTCGATCCGGCCTTCCGTCCCGATGATCGTGTAGTTCCGCCAGGCGTCGGGCGTGTAGTGACATTGCTGGTAGGACGCCATCACGCCATTGTCCAGGTGCATGAGCATCATGCTGAGATCCTCGACGTCGAGGACGGGATTCAGCCCCTTCTGGGAAAGCGGCGGCCAGTTTTTGTCCGACCAGCCCGCATCCCCGCGCTCCGCGGGACTGTGCCGGTCCTGGATCTGGTTGTAGACGCTCAGGTTGCCCATGGCCACCACGCGGGTGGAGAAGCCCCCGCACAGCCAGTGGAGGACGTCGATGTCATGGGCCGCTTTCTGGAGCAGCAGGCTGGTGCTTTTGGTCCGGTCGGCGTGCCAATCCTTGAAATAGGCGTCGCACCCGTAGGCGATGAAGTGGCGGCACCAGCCGGCCTTGACTTCGCCGATGGCGCCCGAGTCGATCAGGTCCTTCATCTTCTGGACGAAGGACATGTGGCGCATGTTATGGCCCAGGTAGAGCTTCCGCTTGAGGCGGACCGCCGTTTTCAGGATGCGGTCGCAGCCTTCAATGGTGATGGCCATGGGCTTTTCGAGGTAGATGTCCTTGCCCGCTTCCAGGGCGGCCACGGCATGTTCCTCGTGCAGGAAGTCCGGAGTCGTGACAAAGACCGCATCCAGATCCTGGTCGAGGAGGGCGCGGTAATCCGCCGTGGCGAAGCAGTCGGGGCCGTATTTCGTCTTGAAGCGCGATAGCGCTTCCGCGGAGGTGTCGCAGCCCGCCACCAGGCGCACGCCGTTTTCCGGCTGATGGGCCAGCCCCGCCAGTCCGCCGCGGCCTCCAGCCCCGATGACGCCGATCTTCAATTCCTTGCGCATAACTAACATTCCTTTTTTCAAGAAAACGGTTACTTAACGCCTTTTTGATCGGAACGTCAAGAGTGGCGATAGAATCATGCCGCAAATGAACAGGGCCAGCGGGGAGGGCGGGGGTATAAATAAAGAACGTTCCGTATATATAATAGGCGGAACGTTCTTCAAGAAGAATGGAAATCAGGTTTGTTTACGGCTCGGTCTGCATGCGTTCGCCGGTGTTCTCGATGGCGCTGCCGGCGCTCTTGAGCGCCTCTTTCGTGGTGCTTTCGGTCTTGTGGATGGCCTCGCCGGTGACGTCCACGGCCTTGTCGCCCGCACTCTTCATTTCGCTGGTCGTCCGGTCCCAGGCGCTCCCGGCGCGGGTGCTCATGGTGTTGGTGGGGGCGGCGTTCGTGGCGCTTTGCCAGACATTCGTGTTCGTGGCTTTCGCGGCGGGTTCCGAGCTGCGCATGTCAGCGGCGCCCATGGCCAGCGCGGCTCCCGAGATCAGGGTGGCGATCGTCAACTGTCTCAACATCTTCATCGGTTAGTCCTTTCTGTTGGCTTCAAGAGCAAACACTAGGACAGATCCGTCGTCGGCGCCATGGAGACAAACCCTACCCTCAGGGCAAAAGCACCCAATCACGGGCTGGGAGGTCACCTAGGCTTGGGATTGCGTGATGCGCTTCCACCAAAGCCCTCTTACCGTCAACACCTCGTATCTCGACAATCCGGCCTGCTGAAGAAAGGCGGTCAAGCGGCCGGCGGTGATACGGAACACGATCGGCTGGGCCGCAAAGGGCGGACGGGAAGTCCGCTAATTATTTTTGGGAACGTCAAGTGGAGCGGGTGACGGGAAGCGAACGGCCGGTTGTGGAAGTGGCTCTACGTCCTACCGGGCACAGCGAAGGTAATCGTTGAGGAAGAACAACCGCTCGACTTTCAAACCGCCCGGCATTGCCCCCCCCCGGCACCGGTGGCAGCTGGACAGCAAGCCGCATTGACCCCGACCGCCTTGGTACGCGGGTTAGGTGGCTCAAGGGATATGGACCTATGGGGCGGCGGTGGACATAGAATAAACGCCATATCCCATAAAGGCGCGTCGTATTAGATTTATTCCGGACTACAGCGGGCGCCCTTTTTTGCCATATCAGCCGCTTTCGACCTGAAACGGAGGCCGGATTTTCCCCTTGTTCTGAATTTCGGGAAGGCGTAAAGTCACGCAATGGGCGACGATACATGGGTGGGGAATAGGCTTGTCATCCTGAGCTTGCCGAAGGATCTTATGTGCCCAACACGCATTGAGATCCTTCCGCAAAGAGACCGAAATCATGGAGAACCCGTCATGACTGACAGAGATGCGCTTGAGAGCAAGCCAGGCGTAGAGGCAATCATCGCACAGATCCGGGAAGATGTGCGGGCATCCGAGCTGCCCGCTGACCCCGCCATCGTGGAATCGGCCAAATCCGACAGCAACCTGAGCCAGCTTCTGTCGGCTGCCAATGCCGAGTGTGCGGTTGGACGCTCTCGACCAAGCGGTGCAAAAGGCCTCCTGTATCGTATGCTCGCGCTTGCCGCGGCACCGCTCCTCTCCGACATCAACCGCTTCAACAGCCTGTCCGTTCGGGTCCTCAACAAGCTCAACGCCATGCTGGCCGGCAATGACACGGCAACAGAAAGCGACCTGTTGGCAAACACACGGCGACGCATTGATCTGCTCACGGATCTCGGGAAGCGTCTCGACGCCTATGAACAGCTTGATCTCGATGCACGACTCCGGCGCATCGAAGAACGGCTCGCCAAACAACGGGATCAGGAATCGACGTGAGAATCGCATTTGTTGCACCCTTTTTCGGCGCCAAAGCGTCAGGCGGCGCGGAGTCGGAGTGCCGACAGACAGCCCTGCGCCTCGCACGGCAAACCGGTATTGAGATCGAAGTGCTCACCACCTGCCTGCTGGATCTGGCGCACGGGACGACCCTCAACACCTATTCCCCCGGCGTGTCACGCGACGGCGACCTGTTGGTGCGTCGCTTTCGGGCTGATGTATTCGACCCGGGACCTTTTGCTGTGCTCAATCAACGGCTGATCAACAAGGAGACCCTTGCACCCGACGAGGAACGCCACTTCATGGCTCGCCACGTCAACAGCTTCGAGCTCTATCGCTACCTGGCGGCCCATACCGACCGCTACGACTGGTTCTGTTTCATTCCCTACCTGTTCGGCACAACGTGTTACGGCACACAGATCTGTCCTGAGAAATCCATTGTGATTCCCTGCCTGCACGACGAGGGTTACGCCCGCATGCAGTTGATCCGCGACATGTTCGCACGCGTCGCGCGGATCGCCTTCCACACCCCCGCAGAAATCAAGCTCGCGGAGAGGCTCTACGGGGAGGCGCGCGACGACGGTCAACGACTCCTGATCGGTGAAGGGGTCGATGTTCACTTCGAGTCCAACCCCGACCGCTTTCGCAAACAGTCCGGCATCAACGACCCCTTCCTGCTCTATGCCGGGCGCAAGGACAGCACCAAGAACGTGGACACCATGATCCACTTCTTCGCCAGCCATAAGCGACTGAAACCCAGCGACCTGAAGCTGGTTCTCGTCGGCCCGTGCGAGGCGGCGATTCCCGCTGATATGGCAGGTGAAATCATCGACCTTGGTTTCGTGGAAGACCAACACAAGAAGGACGCCTACTCGGCCGCGCTGGCGCTCTGCCAACCCTCCCTCAACGAGAGCTTCTCCATCGTCATGATGGAAGCCTGGGGGTGCGGCACGCCCTGCCTCGTGCATGGCGGCTGCGGCGTGACCCGCGAGCATGTTGAGCGCTCCGGGGGCGGTCTCTATTTCGAGACCTTTCCCGAATTCACGGGGGCGCTCGACTACTTCTGCGCCAACCCCGACATGTGTCGGCGCATGGGACAGGCTGGAAAGACTTTCGTGAACGCGAATTTCGAATGGTCTGCTATCATTCAGCGCTACATTGAAATCGCATTCGCCAAGGGCCTTGCCACATGAAGCACAACGAAGCCGCCGACATCGCGTGATAAGAAATCGCTTTTCGGGCGGCGCGGACACTCGCCCGCTGAAACCGGTCGGTATCTGGCGAACAGCAGCGACTTCATGCAGGAGTTCGAGGGGTCGCGCCGTACCGTGGCGCGCGACCTGGATTTCCTGCGCGACGAAGAACGCGCCCCGCTGGACTACGATGACGCGCGGCACGGGTTCCGTCTGACGGACGAGACCTACGCCCTGCCGCCCGTGCGGATTAGCCGCAAGGAGGCCTTCAGTTTCGGCCTTGCCCGCAAGCTGCTGGCTCACTATGAGATGAGGGCACGCCGCTGCACCTGGACATGCGGTCGGTGCTGGACAAGATAGCCGAGTCGCTGGAGGGCGACGTGACCCTCGAGCCGGACTGGCTCAGCGAACATGTCGGCGTCCTGCCTGAAGACCGGGTGTGGATCGATCCGGAGGTGTGTGGGCGACTTCGTGCTCGACGGGCTTTAGGGGGAAATCAGGGGAACAGGAATTGCAAATTGCTGAAAAGGGCTGATTTATTGGGCTTTTTGAATGGGATCTGGAGCGGGTGACGGGAATCGAACCCGTGTGACCAGCTTGGAAGGCTGGAGCTTTACCACTAAGCAACACCCGCGGAGACAGCATTGAATGCGGTCATACTGCCGAGAAGAGCGCCGTTTGTCAAGCGGATGCGGCGCGGGATAGCTGATATCGAATAGCGGATAGAGGATTAGAATTTATTTCTTGATTCAATTGCGGAAGATTGCATAAATTAGAGACTGACATTTCCGAACGGTCCCTGCGCAACGCAGAAGGACCGGCTATGACTGAACCTATCTCTCCTGAAACACGTAAGATTCCGTATAACGACCGTCTCATTTTCTATCATCCCACCCAGGCGGGGAGCGGGGCCGCGGCCCGGCTTTCGTTCCGGCTCCGCCGCCCCGAGGAAGAGCGGGACAGCTGCTTCTTCATCGATATGGCGCGGCAGAAGACCGCCCCCTCGCGCAACGAAGAGGGGGTCCGCACGGCGGCCACCTTCGACTGGCAGAACCGCGTCACGGTGAAGATCGACTTCCTGGACGCCGGCGAGCTGCTCACGGTGCTGGAGGGGAAGGCCGAGCACGTCAAGGCGGGGAAGGGGCTGTACCATGACTCCGGCGATTCCACGACGATCATCGGATTCCGGAAGAATGCCGATCCGGCGGGTTACTCGCTGGATATCTCCAAGAAGGCCAAGGCGGACGGCAAGGAGGCGTTCAAGGGGCACATCCTGCTGTCCGAGGCGGAGGCCATCGGGATGCGGTGCATGCTGCAACAGGGGCTGGGCGTGCTGGCGCTGGCCAACCTGGTGAGCCGGCTGCTGTATCCCGTTGGGGCGATGTAAAAGGCGCGCAATCAGGCCGGGGAGCTCTTCCCTGGCCTGATTTTATCTGATTTCATCACCATGAAGAACATGAAGGACATGAAGAATGCAGTTCACTGATCTCTCGAATAACCCTTCATGTCCTTCATGTTCTTCATGGTAAAACAGGATTTTAGTGAGCCATCCAGATATCTTGGAGGCGGCGGATGGCATCGAAGGGGGCCGGCGACTGGCACACCGCGCGGACCACGGCAAAATTGCGGGCGCCGGCCTTGAGGACGGACGGCAGATTA
>CAXNFL010000032.1:0-12826 GCA_964201555.1 Kiritimatiellia bacterium | reverse complement strand
CCCCTGGTCGGCACCGAACGGAGCGATGGATTTCCTGGACCTGATCATCGGCTCGGAAGGCCTCTTCGGCGTCGTGACGGAAGCGACCTTGCAGCTGGAGCCGTCGCCCAAAGACCGGCTGGACCTCTTTCTTTCACTGCCCTCGGAATCGTCCGCCCTCGCGCTTCGAACGGCCCTGGCAGAGAAGGCGCCGGGCGGGCTGGCGGGGCTCAGCGCCCTGGAATATTTCGGCATCAACAGCCGGCGCTTCATGAATCATGAAGCCAAGCTGTTTCACGGGACCGATCCCGTGGCCGTCTACATCCAGGTTCCCCTGCCCGACCGCGAGGCCGCCGATGCGGCCGAGGAATGGCTGGAGATCCTGGTGGCGGCGGATTGCGGAGTCGATCCGGATGCCATCATGCTCCTGGACAACGACCGCGACCGGGCGCTCTTCATGGACGCCCGCCATTCAATGCCGGCGCATGCCGTGGAGCTGGTGCAGCGGCGGGGCACGTTTACGCTCATGACCGACACCGTGGTGCCGCCGGAGCGGTTCGCCGACTTCCTCGAAGCCGCCCACTCCCTGCTGCGCCGGGAAAAGCTCGACTACCTGAGCTTCGGCCACCTGGGCGACTGCCACTTCCATATCACCCTGCTGCCGGAACAAGACCAGGTCCGGAAAGCGGCGGCCGTGTATGACCAGATTGTGGCGATGTCCGCCGAGCGCGGCGGCGTCTATTCCGGCGAGCATGGAACCGGCAAGCGCAAGCGCGCCGACTTCCTCAAGTGCTACGGACCTGCGGCCGCGGAGGAAATCCGCCGCTGCAAAGCGGCATTCGATCCCCTGTTCCTCTTGAATCGCGGAAACGTGATCGAGGCCTGACGGCGCTACAGCAACTCCACAGCCACGGCATCGGCAAAATCCATGCCTTCGGGGGTCAGCGCCCAACGCGAGCCGGTCCGGGCCACCAACCCCTTTTCGACAAACGACTTCAGGGCCGACTCCCACCGGGCGCGCAAGCCCGGATCCTCCCCCTCCGCAAGAACCGCATCCAGCTCCACCCCCGCGGCCAGGCGCAGGCCGAACACCAGTCGCTCGGCCGCCTTGACGGCGGACGTCAGCGTCTCGCTTTCGCGCTCCGGCTCGGACTCACTTTCGAGCCGCTCCACATAAGCCTCCACATCCGGCGCATTGGTCCAGCGCCGCATTCCGACGTGCGAGGCCGCGGCGGGCCCCAGCCCCAGGTAGCGCTCGCCCCGCCAGCAGGCGATATGATGCCGGCATTCCCGGCCCGGCCGGGCGTAATTGGAAATTTCATAGCGCACGAAGCCGGCCCGCTCCAGGCGCGCCTGCGCCTCGTGCAAGCGGGCCACCACCGCTGATTCCGCGATGCGAACGCGGTTCATGCGCACGGCCCGGGCCAGGGCGGTGCCCTCCTCCACGGTCAGGGCATACACCGAAACATGGGCCGGCTCCAGCTCGGCCGCCTTCTCCAGAGAACTCCGCCACAGCCGGGCGCCGCAGCCCGGCCCGCCGGCGATCAGGTCGAGCCCGATGTTGTCAAACCCCGCCTCGCGCGCCGCGGCCACCGCGGCGCCGATATCCGCCGCCGCATGCCGCCGCCCGAGGATCGAGAGGCGGGCGTCATCGAACGCCTGCGCGCCGATGCTCAGCCGGTTGACGCCGGCCTGTTTCAGCACGCGCAGACGGTCCGGCCCCGCCGATCCGGGATTCGCCTCCACGCTCCACTCGCCGGCCCCGCCGGGCGGCAGGATCGACCGCACCCAGCCGGCGAGCTCTTCCAGGAGCCCGCGCTCCAGGAGTGTCGGCGTGCCCCCGCCGATATAGACCGTGCTAAAAACAGGGACAGCATGCGCGCGGCAATAGAGCCGGTATTCCGCCTGAACGGCGGCCAGCCAGCGGCGGGCGAGCTCCGGGCGGTATCCGGTGGAGTAAAAGGCGCAATACCGGCACTTGCCGTTGCAAAACGGCACATGGATATACAGGCCGGTAGGCTCGTCGGCCATGTCAGCGCGCCGAACGCTGCTTCAGCTGGTCGAAGACCGCATCGGGCACATCCAGCCGGCCGAAGCCGCGGCCCAGCTTGATGTCCGGAGTGATGCGGCCATGGAAATCGGAACCGCCCGTGGCCACCAGGCCGTGGGTGTCCGCCAGCTCCTTGTAAAAGCGGATCTGCTCGTCGGAATGCTCGCTGTAATACACCTCGATGCCGCCCAGCCCCGCGGCGGCCCATTCGGAAACGGCCTGGCGCAGGGCCTCCGGCTTCAGCTGCAAGGTGAACGGGTGGCCGAGCACGGCGACGCCGCCGGCCTCGCGGATGATCTTGATGCACTCGGCGGGCATCATGCGGAAGCGGGGCACGTAGCCGGGCTTGCCTTTCGCGAGATATTTCTCGAAGGCCTCGTCCTTGTTCTTCACATACCCCTTCTTCTCCAGCACCAGGGCAATATGGGGACGGCCCACCACGTCGCCGCCCGCCTCGGCCGCGCATTCCTCAAACGTCATGTCGCAGCCCAGCGCCCGGAGCTGCTCCACGATCTTCAGGTTGCGCCGGTGGCGGCCTTCGCGGATGTTGACCAGCGCCTCGACCAGGGCGGGGTTGGCCCTATCGACAAAATAGCCCAGCATGTGCATGGTGCCGGGATTGAACTCGGCGCTGATTTCCACCCCCGAGCTCGCCGCCACGCCTTCCTTCTCGCAGGCGGCCAGGAAGCGCGGAACGCCTTCCGTGGTGTCGTGGTCGGTCAGGATCATCGCGGTCAGCCCCGCCTTCTTGCCGCTGGCCGCCAGCTCTTCCGGCGTGTAATCGCCATCGGAAAAAATCGAATGGAAATGCAGGTCAATCACGTGTCACCTATGGGGTTAATCCCCGCATCATGCCACAGCCGGCCGCGCTCCGCAAGCCCGTCCGCATCAGCGGCCGGCGGCGGCGGTCCGGTCCATCAGGCGCTTGCGGTTCCGCTCCGCGGGCTCGTAGTTCGGCGACACGTTGCGGGCCATGTTGTAGTCGGCCAGGGCCGCGGCGGTATCGCCCGACAGCTCCAGGGCCATGCCGCGGGCCACCAGGATTTCAGGCCGCTTGGGATCGCGCTTGAGGGCCTCGGTGAGGTCGGACAGGGCTTCCTTTGCCTGATCCAGCGCCAGGTGCGTGATCGCGCGATCGTACCAGCGCCGGGCCGAGTCGGGCTCCAGGTCAAGCGCCCGCGTGTAATCCGCCAGGGCCATCTCATTCTGGTCCAGCGCGGCGAAGATGGCCGCCCGCCGGGCGAACAGGTTCGCATCCCGGGGCGACCGCTCCAGGGCAACCGAATAATCGTCCGCCGCCTCGCTGAAATTGGACACGGCAAACTGACAGTCGCCGCGCCGCATCCACCCCTCCGCCTCGTGGGGCATCACCTTCGTTACGGTGGTGAAGTCGGCCAGGGCCGCCTCGTACCGCTTCAGCCCCATGCGCGCCTCGCCCCGCTTGTAGATCAGGGCTGTCTCTTTCGGCTTAAGCTCAAGCGCCTTGGTGAAATCGGCCTCCGCCTCCTCAAAGCGGCCCTGCGCCACAAAGCAGTCGCCGCGGTTGCCGTAGACGACGACGCGGTCCATCGAATTGGTGTCGGAGTTCCGGATCAGCTTCAGCGCCTGGTCATATTGATCCAGCGCGGCCGCCCCGTTTCCGCTCTCCTGCAGCAGCCCGGCCAGGAACAGGCGCGATGCCAGGTGTTCCGGATACAGGTCCAGGCCCGAGGCCAGGGCCGAGATGGCCCGCTGCTGCTTGCCGGCGTGCGCCAGGCGGACGGCGCGCTGGAAATCCGCCTGCGCCATGGACTGCCGCTGCTCGAGGCCGAGCCGGCCGGCCGATCCCGTCCGGCATCCCGCCACCAGGCCCGCGACCGCCAGAAGCGCCGCCATCACCCCGGTCATTCCCGCTTTCATGCTCATCATTCCCGTTAGCCCCTTCTCATGTGATCAGCCATTCATCCACCAGCGCCCCCGCCGCCTCCGGCAGGATGCCGGCCGCGCGCGCCAGGTCCAGCACCGTATACCGGGCCCGGATCTGGTGGCTCCTCAACAACGCCTCCACAAAGTGATCGCGCGAGCAGCCGATGTCGGACACCCGGTGGGCGGCCCCGGCGCGCTTCAGGCAGTCCTTGATCCGGGCCGGCGCCACCGCCTGCGCCGAAATGATCCCGCGCACCGTCGTCCAGACGCCCGGCTCGTTCAGCCGCGCCACCGCCTGGACCGCCCGCTCGCGCTTGCCCGCATGCTCCTCCTCCACCACCGGCGCCAGCGCGCCCCAGTAGGCGGCGTCCGTCGGCTCCTTCCGCACGCGGAAAAGCGGCGCCTCCAGGGCCAGCAGCCGCTCATAGAGCGCGGCCGCCAGAATGGCGCCAAGCCCGACCTGGCGCCCATGATAATCGTGCGGCTTCCCCTCGGCCATCGCTTTCATGTCGAGCACGTGCGACACCATGTGCTCGCCCCCGGAGGCGGGGAACGACGTGCCGGCGAGGGTCATGGACAGCCCGGAATAGAGCAGCGCCATGAACAGCGCTTCCAGCGAAGCGGGCGCCCGGTTGGCCAGCCCCTCCGGATCGTTCATGTAGACGGGCTCCAGGTCGCGGATCAGCCGCGCGCACAGGGGACAGAAATATTCGCCGAACAGGAGCCGGTTGATGGTCCAGTCCGTCATGCTGACCGGCTTGGCGATCACATCGCCCAGCCCCGCGCAGGTCAGCTTCCAGGGCGCCTCGGCCAGCACGGCCGGCAGGGCGACCACGGCGAACGGGGCACCCCCGTCGATCACCCGCTTGACGCCGCGGATGGCGGGCGCGATGTTGGCCGACGTGTAGCCGTTCATGGAGGCGGCGGTGGCCACCACCAGGTAAGGCAGCTGGCGGTCGAAGGCGAGCCACTTGGCCAGGTCGTTGACGACCCCGCTGCCGACGGCCAGGAGGCAGCCGGCGGCGGCGGGGATCCGCGACTCGAGCCAGGCGCGGGTCAGATCGTCGCACACGGGATCCCCGTGCGGTGAATCGGGCAGGATGACGGTCTCCACCGGCAGCCCGGCATGCTCCATCACCCGTTCCGCCGCCTGGCCCGCGGCCTTCCAGGTGCGCGCATCGGCCAGGAGGACCCGCGCGCCGCCGGGCGCGTATTTCCGGATCAGCCGGGGCAGGGCCTCCAGCTCCCCGGGACCGTAGAGAATCTCCTGCACAGGCACGGCGTGAAGGCGGCCGCACTCGCAGGAAAAGGTTTTCCCGAGCAGCTCGTGATTCATGCTTTCCTCGCCCGGATTTCCACATCCATGTTGCCGATTTTGAGATAGGTCATCATCCGGTGGCGCAGGGGCCACCAGTCGTAAAGAAAGAGCTGGATGGGCCGCCACATGGCCACCCACCCGCTGATCATCAGGCCTTCCCGCAGAAAGGAGGCCCAGAAGGATTCCGGAAACACGCCCGCCACCAGGTGCTGAAGGCCCTGGCAGACGAAGAGGAACACCCCGCCGATCAGCAGGCTGACACGGCCCAGCCAGAACGTGCGCCGCAGCTGGCGGCGGGTGATTTCGGCGCGATAGGTGAAATAGTGCTGGAGCGCCTCGCGCACAATGAGCTGCTTGCCGGGGGAAATGGATTCCGGGGGCATGTAGATGATCAGCCGCACCGGTTTCGAAAGGCTGATCTCCTCGACCGCCTCGAAGATAAACTCCTCGGCGTCGGCGTCGAAGTCCTTTTCATGGAACGGCGAGGGGTCGAGCGTGTTGAACAGCTGCTCAACGCTGTTGATCGCCAGCTCCACAAGCACAATGCCGTTTTCAACGGCGTACAGGGATTCTTCTTCCGCGCGCATGCAGGGCATCCTAGCCTATTCTTAATCTTAATCCTAATCTTAATCTTACTCCTCTTACTCCAGCTCTTTCTTCCCGCGCCTGATTACGATTACGATTAAAGATTACGATTATGAGTCAGCGAAACCACGTTCCCTCTTGCTATTGGAAACGGGCTTTCCTAGTATGAGACGTATGGCCCAAGCAGACACAACCAGCCGCCCGTCCGCCGCCTCCACCGGGATGGAATCGTTCCTTTTCCTTTATTTCTCCCAATTGGCCGGCGCACCCGTGCGGCATGCTTCAACCCGGAAGATACTGGGAACAGTCGCCGACTTCGTTGTCCAGGCCACGGCCCCCTACCCCACGGTGACGGGCGTGTCCGTCCGGATGGGCGGAAGCACCCGCCTCTTCCCCTGGAGTTGCGTCATGACCCTGAATGACCGTGAGCTGGAGCTGGAGCCGGCGCAGGACAAGCCGGCGCCGGCCTTCGATTACAGCATTCGGCGGGACCTGCTCCGCCAGCTGGCGGTGGAGGTGTCGGCCACCTCGGTCGTGCGCATCTGGGACCTGCATTTCGTCTACTCGGAAAACAAGATGGTGCTGGCCCACGCCGAAACCGGAATCCGCGGCCTGCTGCGCGCGTTTCACCTTGAAAAAGCCGTCCTGTTTCTCCTGGGCGACCTGTTGAAAACAACGTTGCGGGAACGCTTCGCCACCTTCCGCCATCTTCACGTGCTGCGGACGCTTCCGGACGGAACAATCCCCATCCCGCGCCGCATCCTTGAGATGCATCCGGCCGATCTTTCCGCCGTGGTGCGCCAACTTCCGCCCCGGCTCCGCCGCCATCTCTTCACCTCATTGACGGATGAAGCCGCAACGGCCGTGCTGATCGAATCGGTTCCCACGCTTCAGCGCCGGTTGCTGGCCGATTGCCCGGCGCCCCGGCGCACCACGCTCGAGCGGCTCATGCTCGCCGGCTCCAGCAATCTGCCGCCGCTTTAAGCAGGCAGGCGACGGATGGCATACCGGCGGAGATATTTCAGCCCCACGGAGAGATCCTTCGGCATGGGCGCCTCGATCGTCAGCTCCGCTCCGGTCACCGGATGGGCAAAGGACAGCTGCCAGGCATGGAGGGCCGGCCGCCCGATCAGGGGCCGCTCGCCGTCATCCTTCATCTTGTACCGGGGCTTGAGCCCCGAAAGCAGAAGCGGCTGGCCGCCGTAAAGACGATCTCCCACCAGCGGACAGCCCAGCGACTGGAGATGAACGCGGATCTGGTGATGACGGCCGGTCAGGATTTCCACCTCGGCGAAGCTATGGCTGGCGAAGCGCTCCTTGACCCGGACAATGGACACCGCATTCTTGCCGTGGGCGCGGTCGATGATGGAGAGCCCCGGCCGCACCGGATGCTGCCCCACCGGCAGGTCGATCTCCACCTCATCCTGGGCGGGCCCGCCGATCATCAGGGCCTGGTAGACCTTGCGGGTCTTGCGCTGGGAAAACAGGTTGACCAGGGAAATCAGCATCTCGCGCGATTTGGCCAGGAGCAGGACGCCGCTGGTTTCGGCGTCGAGCCGGTGCGCATTGGAGAGAAAGCCCATTCCGGCGGAAACGGCCCATTCCTTGCCGTCCGCGATACCCGCGTGCAGCAAATCCATCAGATTGTCGCGGCTCTTGTCCCACCGGTCCGGGGCCACGAGCAAGCCCGCGGGCTTGTCGACCGCCAGCATCGACTCGTCCTCAAAAATCACATTCAGTTCCGGCCAATCCTTGCTCAGCCGGATAGTTCGTACGATCATGGCAATCTCCTTATGCCCCATCTTCCACTTTACCCCCTCCTTCGTCAAGCCTGCCGCACGGAGAAAACTTGACTTCACCGGGCTGGCGTTTTACGTTGCCGAGACGAAAGGGCTCGCATGCGCATCCTGGATCGCTATCTATTTCGTGAATTCCTGGCGCCCCTGGGAGCCAGCCTGCTGGCTTTCAGCCTGCTTTTCGTGATTTTCGACCTTTTCGACCGCATGGGCCGCTTCATCAACGCCTCGGCGCCCCTGGAGACCATTCCGGTCTACTACTTCCACTATCTCTTCGCCTTCAACGGCAACATCTCGCTGATCGTCGCCATCCTGCCCATCTCCCTGCTGCTGGCGGCCCTCTACTGCGCCTCGAACATGATCCGGCACAACGAGTTCGTGGCCATGATGGCGGGGGGCATCAGCTTTACCCGCATCCTGATGCCGTTCGCCCTGGTGGGCCTGCTCGCCAGCCTGCTGGCGCTGGGCGCCCAGGAGTTCCAGGCCGCGCGCTCCAACCAGTGGATGAAACGCTACGAGCGCACCGTGCTGAAACGGGAGACGGTTACACCGGCGATCAAGAACTTCCTCTACCTCAACGCCGCCGAGCGCCGGCTGTGGCAGATCCCCCTCTTCACCCCCACCAACACCTTTTCCCTGGGCACCGTGGTCGTGACGCAGATGAAGCCCGACCGCTCCGAGACGGTCTACACCACCGCTTCGGCCTACTGGGCCGACGGCACCTGGTGGCTGAGAAGCCCGCGCATCGAGCATAAGAACCCCGACGGGGCCCTGCTCGGCGATGCGGAAATCCACCGGAAAGAATCCCTCGAAATGCGGGATTGGGATGAGACGCCCAACGATTTCGTGATCGAGCACGTGACCTCGGCCGACCAGGCGGGCGGGCGCAACACGAGCCCCTGGCAGGACCTTTCCACGCGCGACATCCGCACCTACATGGACAACCACCCCGATTTCCCGAAAAAGAAGATGGCCGGCATCGCCACCGACTATTACGCCCGCTACTCCACCCCGTTTACCTGCCTCATCGTGGCGCTGCTGGGCATTCCCGCCGGCCTCAAAACCGGCCGCTCCAACGTGATGGCCCGCATCCTGCTCTCGCTCGCCCTCTTTTTTCTCTTCTATTTCTGCCTACAGGTGTGCCTCTATCTTGGTAAGATGCAGATGCTGCCGCCGATGCTGGCCGCCTGGCTGCCCAACATCCTGTTCACCGTGCTGGGCGTACGGATGATCGGATCACTCAACTGACGCCCCGGGAGGTCCCATGAGCCCGACCCTTCATTCCATCATGATGGAAGCCGTTCAGCGCAAGGCTTCCGATATCCATCTCAAATGCGGCTGCCCGCCCGTTTTCCGCATCCACGCGGATCTTATCCCCGGCGACGGGCAGCCCCTGACCGAAGCCGACATCCGGCGGCTCTGCGCGGAAAGCCTGCCGGCCCATCTGGCGGAAGACTACGAAGCGGAGAAGGAGGCCGACTTCGCCCTCGTCGATCCCGAGGCCGGCCGGTTCCGCGTCAGCCTGTTCACCACGCAGGGGCTTCCCGCCATGGCCCTGCGCCTGGTCAAGGCCAAGGTGCCTTCCCTGGCCGACCTGAACCTGCCGCCCATCCTGGCGGAATTGCTGACGTCCCCCCAGGGCATCATCCTGGTCACCGGCGCCACCGGCACGGGCAAGTCCACCACCCTCGCGGCCTTCGTCCAGATCCTCAATGAAACGCAGAACCTGCGGATCGTCACCATCGAGGACCCGATCGAATACCAGTTCACGGACGGCACCTGCCTGATCACGCAGCGCGAGGTGGGCTCCGACACCCTGAGCTTCCAGTCGGCGCTGAAGCGCGTGTTGCGCATGGACCCGGACGTCATCATGGTGGGTGAAATGCGCGACCAGGAGACCTTCGAGACGGCCCTCAACGCGGCCGAAACGGGGCATCTGGTGCTGACGACGCTGCACGCCTCCTCCGCGGCCCACTCCGTGAACCGGATCCTCAACCTCTTCCCCGAGAATGAGCGCGAGCAGATCCGCCTGAATCTGGCCGGCAACCTCAAGGCCATCCTCTGCCAGCAGCTGGTGCCCTCGATCCGGGGCGGCGTGGTGCCCTCGGTGGAGATCCTGATCAACACCCCCACCGTGCGCAAGCTGCTCGAGAAAAACAGGCTCGAAATCCTGAGCGCCGCCATCGAAACGGGAACAGGCGAGGGCATGCAGTCCTTCAACCAGTCCCTCTACGCCCTGATCCGCAAGGGGCTGATCTCCGAGCAGGAAGGCCTGCAGCACTCCTTCAATCCCGACCAGCTCTCCATGAACCTGAAGGGCATTTTCCTGGATGAAGGCCGCCGAATCCTACCCACCTGAGGCTTCATGAACAACCATCGCGTGGTCATCACAGGACTTGGCGCCGTCACCCCGTTCGGGGTCGGCATGGCCCCCTACTGGGCCGCCCTCCGCGAAGGGCGGCACGGCTTCACGCCCATCCGGAGCTTCGACGTCACCGGCTTCCGCCAGCCCAATGGCGCGCAGGTGGATTTCGGGCAGCTCAAGGAAGCGCGGGTCCGGGAAGGGCTGCCGGAATCGGAGCCGTCGGTGGACATGGGACTGATTGCCGCGGCCGAGGCGCTGCGGCAGGCGAAGGTCGAACGGCCCGCCAACCGCGCCTGGGCCGTCATCGCCGGCTCCGCCCTGGGCTGCCTCCACGGAAGCACCACGACGTTCGAATCCTTCCGGGCGAAGGGCTTGCGGGGGGTTCGCCCGACGGCGCTTCCGCGCTTCATGAACAATTCGCTTTCGGCCAACATCTCCATCAAGTTCGGGCTCTCCGGGCCCAACTACACGATCGTTTCCGCGTGCGCCTCCAGCTCGGCCGCCATCGGCGCCGCCACGCGCATGATCCGCGCGGGCCTCGTGGACGGCGCCGTGGCGGGCGGCTCGGACGCCACCTTCGTGCCCCTCCTTGTCGCCGCCTGGAACAATCTGGGCATCCTCTCCGCGCAATCCGATCCCGGCCTGTGCTGCCGGCCGTTCGATGGGGCCCGCGACGGCACCGCCCTGGGCGAAGGCGCGGCCATGCTGGTGCTGGAGGAGCGTGAGCAGGCGCTGGCGCGGGGCGCGCCGATCCTGGCGGAAATAGCCGGTTATTCGGAAAACTCGGATGCCGTCCATCTGGCCAATCCCAGCGCCGAGAGCCAGGCGCTCGTGATCCTCGCCGCCCTGCTGGACGCCGGCATGACGGCCGACGAACTGGGCTTCATCCACGCGCATGGAACAGGCACCGTGATCAGCGACCGCAAGGAGGCCGAAGCCCTGCGGCTGGCGCTGGGCGACGACACGGACCGCATACCCGCCCTCTCCCTCAAGTCCTTCATCGGCCACACCCAGGGGGCGTGCGGGGCGCTGGAAACAGCCGCCGCCGTGATGACCTTGCTAGAGGGTGTTCTGCCGGGCAACCGGAACTTGAGCCAGGCGGATCCCGCCTGCCCGATCCGGCTGGCCGGCCCGCAAATGGAACCGCTGACCCGGAAGGCAGGCCTCAAGACCTGCTTCGGGTTCGGGGGGCACAATACCGCGCTGGTGCTGAAGGCGGCGGAATAAGAATCAGGCAATCGTCGGGCGAGTCAGCTTGCACAGCGTCTTCCACATCGCCTCGGGAGTCGTCTCCACCATCAGCTTCTCACGCGCTTCTTCGGTGATGAACGTGGTCGTGAGGCCCGCCAGCAATTTGAGATAGAAGGCGCTGGCGGCGGTCGGAATGACCATGAAAAAGATCAGGCGGGTCAGCTTGCGCGGCGAGCCGAACTTGACGCCCTTGCGGCTCATGCCCACCGCCATGGTGAGGCCGCCCCCCTCCACGCAACGGACGTGGGGAAAGGCGATGCCGTGCTCGACGGCCGTGCTGACGATGGTCTCGCGCCGGATCGCATCCTCGGTGAGCCGGTCCGCCATATCCACGTAGCCCGTTTCCTGCAGCTTGACGGCCATTTCGCGGATGGCCTCGTCGCGTTCCACGGCCTCCAGGTTCGGCATCATGAGCGCCACGTCTGAAAACCGCTGGATGCCGATTTTCCGGGGGCCCACCCGGCTGGCGGGCCGCTGCTCGTTGCGGAGCGGCGCCTCCGGATAAAACAGGATGCGCGTGCAGGTGGGGCAGCTGCAGACCACATTGCCCTGGCGAACGATCTGCACCAGGCTGGTCGGAAGGTGCATGCCGCAACCGGCGCACACGCTGCCGAGAACCGGCACGATGAACATGGGATCGCGCTTCTGGAGCTTGCCGACGGTCAAACGGATATCATCCGCCAGTTGAACGGTAAGGCTCCCGATGGAGGCATCCAGCTGGGCCAGGTCGGCTTCCTTTCCCGATACCTTCTGCTCGGCGCGGACAAGGGCAAGTTCCTGAAGCTGGACAAGGTGATTCACAATGGGGTGCATAGATCCTCTACGTTAACATAAATCGAGATGTATAAGAATGGCTCCAAACACCCCGTTTGTCAAGACAACGGAGGGGGATTTCAGGCGAAATTCTGGCTCATCGAGCGCATCCGCTCATCGGGCCCGAAGAGCACCAGCGTATCGCCCTCGCTGATCATATCGGAGGCGCTGGGCGCTATGGTGGTCTCCTCGGCCAGCCCCACGCCCTTGTGCCGCACGGCCAGCACGTGAACCCCGTAGATATTGCGAATCCTGGCCTCGGCCAGGGTCTTTCCGACCAGCTCGGCGGGCGTTTTCATTTCCACAATGCTGGCGCCGCCGGAGAGCTCGATGTAATCGAGAATCGACGGGGCGGCGATGGAGCGCGCCAGACGGATGGCCATGTCACGGTCGGGATAGATCACGCGATCCGCCCCCACGCGCTGGAGCACGGTGCCGTGCAACTCGGTGGACGCCTTCGCCACCACCTGCCGGATTTTCAGCTCCTTGAGGTTCAGCGTGGCCAGGATGCTGCCCTCGAGATCGGTGCCGATCGCCACCACGGCCGTATCGCACTGCTCGAACCCCGCCTCCACCAGGGTCTGCAATTCGGTGGCGTCGCCCTCCACGGCGCGCGATACCACGCCCATCATCCGCTGGACGATGGCGCGGTCGCGATCCAGCATCACCACTTCCACCCCGCGCTGGGCCAGGCACGCCGCCAGCGCCGATCCAAACCGCCCCCCGCCGATAATACCAACTCGCTGCATGAATGCCTCCCCGCG
>CAXNFL010000031.1:0-12827 GCA_964201555.1 Kiritimatiellia bacterium | reverse complement strand
CGGCGGCTGGCTGTCGTGGGCTCGGGTTTTATTGCCGCCGAGCTGGGGCATGCCTACGGCGCCCTGGGGAGCCAGGTGACCTTCCTGGTGCGGAGCCGGTTCCTGAAGAGCGAAGATCCCGATGCCGCCGCCGCCGTGGAGCGCGTGTTTCGGCAGCGGCATCAGGTCCTCCTGGGCGTTCATCCTGTCTCCATTTCCCATGACGCCGACCGGGGCTTCACGTTGCTCTGCGAAGGGCCGGCCGGCGCGCGTGAAACCGTGGAGGCTGACGCTCTGCTGATTGCCACGGGCGTTCAGCCCTGCACGGGTGCGCTGAATCTGGCGGCGGCGGGCGTTGCCTGTGATGCGCGGGGTTATATCCGCACGGATTCGCGTCTGCGTACCACGGCGGAGGGCGTCTGGGCATTGGGTGATATCATCGGCCGGCATGCCTACCGGCATACGGCCAACGTGGAGGCGGAGTACCTGGAGCGGACGGTGCTGCTGGGGAAGGACGAGGGGCCCCTGGATTACGGGCCGGTCCCCCATGCCGTTTTCACCCGGCCCGAGATCGGGGCGGTGGGTTTGACGGAGCCCCAGGCGCGCGCGGCGGGCTATGGCGTGGTCGTGTTCCGCTCGGATTACGCCGACGCCTCCAATGCCGGCCTGGCGCGCGGGCTGGAAGAGGGGTTTGTGAAAATCATCGTCGAGCGCGGAACCGGCCGCGTGCTGGGCGCCCACGTGGTGGGCGAGGAAGCCGCCTCGGTGGTCCATCTTTTCATCGTGCTGATGAAGAAGCGCGGCACGCTGAAGGATCTGCGGGAGCTGATCTTCATTCATCCGGCGCTTCCCGAGGTGGTGCGGGATGCCATCCGGGGCGCGGCCGTCGGGGAGGCGCACACATGATCCAGCCCGAACGACTCCAGGTGCGCCGCGATCGTCCTGTCAACGGGAAGGGCCGCTACGTTCTCTATCTCATGCAGCAGGCGCAGCGCGTGGCATGCAACCATGCCTTGGAATACGCCATCCGCCAGGCCAACGAGCACGCCCTGCCGGTTGTCGTCGTCTTCGGCCTCACGCCCCGCTATCCGGGCGCCAACCGCCGCCACTACGCCTTCATGCTGGAGGGACTGGCTGAAACGCGGAAGGACTTGGCCCGGCGCGGCATCCGGCTGATTGTGCGCCCGGAGGCGCCCGATCGCGCGGCGCTGTCGTTGGCGCCCGCCGCGGCCCTCCTGGTCCTGGATCGCGGCTACACGCGGATTCAGCGGCAGTGGCGCGAGGCCGTGGCCCAGGAGGCGCCCTGCCGGGTGGTGGAGGTGGAGTCGGACGCGGTCGTGCCCGTGGAGGCGGCCATGGATCACGAGGCCTACATGGCCGCCACGCTGAGGCCCCGCCTCCACAGGCGGCTGGCGGAATTTCTTGTCCCTCTTAAAGAAACAAAGCCCGCCGCGGATTCGCTGCGCCTCCGCCTGGGCGGGCCGGAGGTCGGGGTGGATGACCCGGCGCGGGCGCTGCTCGGCCTGAAGCTGGCCGGCGGGCCGGAGCCGGTTTCCGGAATCCGGGGGGGCGCGGCGGCGGCGTCCGAGGCGCTGGAGACTTTCCTGCGGTTCAAGCTGCACCACTACGATGAGCGGCGCGACGACCCGATGGCGGAGGGCGCCTCCGGGCTGAGCCCCTACCTGCATTTCGGCCAGATTTCGCCGCTCGCGGTGGCCTTGGCCGCGCGGGAGAACGGGCGGGGGAAAGCCGCCGATGTGTTCCTGGAGCAGCTGATCGTCCGGCGCGAGCTGGCCATTAACTTTGTCTGGTATAACCCCGACTACGACCGCTATGCCGGCCTTGCGGCCTGGGCGAAAAAGACGCTGGCGGCGGAAGCCTCCACGCCGAGGCCCGTTGTCTATGATCGCGCGGCATTTGAGGCGGGCGCCACGCACGATCCGGTCTGGAATGCGGCGCAGCGGGAGTTGACGAAGAGCGGCCGGATCCACGGCTATCCGCGCATGTACTGGGGCAAGAAGATCCTGGAGTGGAGCGCCACGCCGGAGGAGGGGTTCGAGACGGCCGTTTACCTGAACGACCGCTATGCGCTGGACGGGCGCGATCCGAACGGTTACGCGGGCGTGGCGTGGTGCTTCGGCAAGCATGACCGGCCGTGGCCGCGCCATCCGATTTTCGGAAATGTGCGCATGATGAGCGAAGGCGGGCTGAAGAAGAAGTTCGATACGGACGCCTATGTGCGCCATCAGATGCAATAAAAGGTTTCCAAGCGCGCTGAATTTGTTTATCTCTGGTAGGAAGCAAAGGGGTCAGGATGGAACACGGGACAACAGGTCGGTTGGAAGAGGCTCGCGTGCTGGGGCAGGATCCGGTTGGTGAGGATTATCGCCGCCTGGTCCTGCATGTGCCGGGAATCGCCGCGGCCGCGCTGCCGGGTCAGTTCGTGCACCTGCGCGTGCCGGGTCTCGACGACCGCGTGCTCCGGCGTCCGTTCAGCATCTACCGGGTCAAGGGCGACGAGCTCCTGCTGCTCTATAAAACGGTCGGAACCGGCACGCGCGCCATGAACGCGCTGAAGGCCGGCGACGCCCTCAGCGTGATGGGCCCGCTGGGCCGGGGCTTTCCGCTGGACCGGCCCGACTCCGTCCCGCTGCTGGTCGGAGGCGGCTACGGGGCCGCGCCCCTCAGCTTCCTGGCCGAGCGGCTGGCCGGCCCGGGCGTCGTTTTCCTGGGCGGCCGCCGCGCCGCCGATGTTCTTTGCCTCGACGATTTTAAGCGGCTGGGCTGGGAGGCGAAGATTGCCACCGAGGACGGCTCGCTGGGCGAAAAGGGGCTGGTCACCGGCGTGCTCGATCGCTGGCTCGACGCCCGCCCCGCGGGCGCGCCGGCGGGCGAGATTTATGCCTGCGGCCCCGACGGCCTGCTGAAAGCGCTGGCCGGCCGGGCCAAGGACCGCGGGCTCACCGCCTGGCTTTCCATGGACCGCCATATGGGTTGCGGCGCCGGCGTGTGCCTCGCCTGCGTCATCCGGGTCAAGCGGCCCGATGGGAACGGCGGCGAGATCTGGGCCCGGGTCTGTAAGGAGGGGCCGGTATTCGAATCGCGCGAACTGGTTTGGGAGGGCGCCGCGTCATGAGTCAACCCCGCCTGGAAACGATGATCGGCCGGATTTCGATGAAGAATCCGGTGATGGTGGCGTCGGGAACCTTCGGCTATGGCCCCGAGTATGCCGAGTTTATCGACGTTGAGCAGCTGGGCGCGCTGGTCGTCAAAGGCGTCAGCGTGGAGCCGTGGGAAGGCAACCGGACCCCCCGCATGGTCGAGGTGCCGGGCGGCCTGGTGAATGCCATCGGCCTGCAGAATCCCGGCTTCAACGGGTTCATGAAGACGTATATGCCCTTTCTCCGGACCCTCACGGTTCCGGTGATCGTCAATATCTGGGGGCGCACGCTGGAGGAGTATGGGCAGATTGCCGCCCTGTTCGAAAAGGCGGACGGCGTGGCCGGCCTGGAGCTGAACGTCTCCTGCCCGAACATCAAGGAGGGGGGCATTGCCTTTGGCACCGATCCCCTGATGCTGGAGCGCGTGGTGGATCTCGTGCGCAAGCAGACCACCCGCACGCTGATCGTGAAGCTGTCGCCCAATGTCACGCGCATCGCCGATTTCGCGCGGATGGCGGAGGCGGGCGGCGCGGATGCCCTGTCGCTCATGAACACCTATCCCGCCATGGTGATCGATATTGAAACGCGGCGGCCGGTGCTGGCGAATGTGACCGGCGGGCTTTCGGGGCCGGCCATTCACCCGATTGCCGTGAAGCTGGTCTACGAGGCGGCCAAGGCCGTGAAGATTCCGATCATCGGCATGGGCGGCATCCGGGAGGCCGCGGAGGCGATCGAGTTCCTGATCGCCGGCGCGCGGGCCGTGGCCGTGGGCACCGCCAATTTCACCGATCCGGCCACGGCCCTGCGCGTGGCGGACGGGATCCAGGCCTATCTGGTCCGTAAAAAGCTGGCCTCGGTGTCGGAGCTGGTGGGAACCGTGAAGGTTGGTTCATGACCCTTCCGGCCGCCAAGCGCGTGTTGTTCTGGATCCTGATGGTCGCGACGGCGGCCGCGTCGGTCTGGTGGACGCTTCATATGCGCTACCGCCCCGGCGCCGTGCTCGAGGTCATCCCGGCCCAGGCGGCATTTGTGTCGGTTCACGACCATCCCGCCGCGCGCTGGCCGGACTGGAGCCGGAACGGCGCGATCCGGGCGGCCGCCGCGGCGGGCGGCCTGGATCTGGATGAGGCCGCCAAAGAGTTTGAAACGCCGCGCGGGAAAGCCTGGTTCAAGCGGCTGGGCGGGCGCGAGGCGGCCGTCGCCTATGTGCCGGCCATGCCATATTCGGGCGAGCCGGCCTGGATCCTCTCCTGCTGGGCGGGCGGGTACGGCCAGCGGCTGCGCTGGCTGATGGGGCTGTCGGGCGCCAAGCCGGTGGCGGGCCCCTGGGGCGATGCCGCGCACCCCATCTGGCTGCTGAAGGCCAAGGGCCTTCCCGAAGGGATGCGGCTGGCCCTGGGCATCCGCGAAGGCGTGGTGGTGCTGGCGGTTTCCCCGGATGCCCTCTCGGCCATGCGGATCTGCCTGGATAGGGCCGACAGCAGCCGGCGGCGCGCGCCTGTTCCCGGACCGGAGACGGGCTGCGCGGACCGGGCCTGGCTGCGGGCCTCGGAAGCCGCCGGCGAGTGGCAGGTGACGATCGAGGCGCTGACGGCGGATCGCTTCCAGGCCACGGCGCGGCAGGCGAAGCCCTGGCCGGAAAGCCTGGCGCGGCCGGCGGCCGGGGATCCCGCCGTGCTGGCCGGGCTCCTGGCCGAGGCGGAGGGCGTGATGACGGCGCCGTGGGCGTGGGTCCGGAGCGGGCTGGCGGCGCAGGCGGGCGAGTGGCTCGGGCCGCTGAACGCCCTGGTGCGGGAGGCGGCGGGCACGGAGCAGGCGCGGGTGGGGGTTGCGGTTTACGGGGGCGAGCATGCGGCCCGGATCCGGAGCGTTTTTGGCGGGGGGATCGAATCGTATATACAGGGTTTGAAAGTCCCGACGTTCCTGCTGGCGATTCCGGTGACGGACGAGGCGGCGGCGCAGGCCGCGGCCGGGCGTTTCCTGGACCGGTTCAACCGGATCAAGGCGTTCGGCCTGGTGCCGCGGCCGGCGGGGATCTGCTACGGCTACGCCGTGACGGCGGTGGAGGGAACGCGGGGCGCGCTCTACAAGGATTTTGCGCCTTCGGAGCAGGTGGCCTATGCGGTGGCCGGCGGCTGGCTGATCGTGGGAAGCCACCTGGGCGCCCTGGAGGGCTTGCTGCCGTACGTTCCGCATGAGCGCTCGGCGACGGGCGGTGGCCCGGCGGGAGCGACGCTGCGGCTGGATGCGCCGACGTTCAGCCAGACGGTGGGCAAATTCCTTTCGGCCCTGTCGCTAGTCTATATGGGCTCGGAGTCGCCCGGGGCGGAGCAGGGGCGGGTCCGGCTGGCGGAGTGGCGGGGCTGGCTGAAGCGGCTGGCGCCCCTGGGGCGCGTGGAGGTGACGGCCCGGCCCGGCGCCGCCGGCGCCGAAATCGTCATTTCGGCGAACCGGGTGACGCCATAATCGTTTTCCTCGGGAGCGGGAGGGCGCATGATTCCTTTTGCAATTATCGGGACAGGCTGGCGGGCGGAGTTCTACCTGCGCGTGGCGCGGGCGTGTCCGACCCGATTCAAGGTGGCCGGCCTGGTCAGCCGCGCGGGGAATCCGGCGCTGGAGTCCCGGTTTGGCGTCAAGACCTATCCGGACATCGAGTCACTCCTCCGGGCGGCCAAGCCCCGGTTCGTGGTGACCTCGGTGCCGTGGGCGGCGAATCCCGGGCTGGTGAAGGCCCTGGTGGCGAAGGGCGTGCCGGTGCTGAGCGAGACGCCGCCCGCGCCGGACCTAGCCGGGATGGAGGAGCTGTTCCGCTTTGTCCGGCGCCGCAAGGGGCTGGTCCAGGTGGCCGAGCAGGTGCATCTGCGGCCGCTCCACCAGGCGCAGGCGCGTGTGGCGCGGGACGGCCGGCTGGGCGTCCCCCGGGAGGCCTATGTCTCGGTTTCCCACGGGTATCACGGCATCAGCCTCATGCGGCGCCTGCTGGGGCTGGGCGTCGAGAACGCCGTCATCACGGGCAGCCGGTTTACGTCGCCCGTGATCCAGGGCGACACCCGCCAGGGGCCGCCGGCGAAGGAGGCGCTCGTTCCGTCGGCGCGCGATTTCTACGGGTTCAACTTTGGGGACAAGATGGGCGTGATCGACTTCACGGGCGCCCAGTATTTCGGCCGGATCCGGGGCGGGCACCTCCAGGTGCGGGGGGAGCGCGGAGAGCTGGCGAATGAGCGCGTGACCTGGCTGAGGGATTTCAGGACCCCGCTGCAGGCGGCCCTGGAGCGGGTGAACGAGGGGGAGGGCGACGATCTGCACGCGGCCGGCCTGCTCGGCTACCGGATCGACGGCCGCTGGGTCTACCGGAATCCGTTCGGGGCGGGGACGGGATTGATGGACGACGAGATCGCGATCGGCGAGATGCTGATCCGGATGGACGCGGCGGTGCGCACCGGCCGGGAGTTTTATCCGCTGGCCGAGGGCTGCCAGGATCATTACCTGTATCTGCTGGCGCAGGAAGCGGTGGCCACAGGGCGCCCCGTGAAGAGCCGCGCCCGGGTGTGGGCGCGGTAAAACACGGCGGCCCTGTTTTTTCTGAGCCCTTGAAGGTTGACAATTATTCGCGGCGCGCCTACTTTTACGTTTTATATACGAGGTATGCTCATGGCTTCACCCGAAACCCAATCCCCCCGCGCGCTGGCCCAGGCGGTGCGGCTGTCGTCGCAGAAGATTTTGAATCCCTCTTGCCCGTCGTGGGCGGCCGGCATTCCCGACCAGGCGCCGGTGCTCGTCATTCTCGCCGCCGGGAAGGGCACGCGGTTCGGCCAGGAGCCCAAGTGCGTCCAGCCGGTCCGGGGCGTGCCCCTGGCGCGCCATTCCATCAACGCCTTCCGCCGCTTTTCGCCGTCGCCCGTCATCGCGCTGGTGGGCTACCGCCACACGGACGTGGCCGCCGCGCTGGGGGATGATAATCTCTACGTGGTCTCCGACAATCCGGCCGGCGGGACGGCCTTTGCGGCTTATGAAGCCTTTAGCGCCCCGGGGCTGGAGGAGCGCGATCCGCTGCTGATCATCACCATGGGGGACCGCATCGTGCCCGAAAGCCTATTCCGCCGGCTGTGGGAGGCGCACCGCGAGGGGCCCCGCGAGGCGGACCTGACCTTCCTGACGGCGCAGTACGAGCCGCCGAAGAACAAGGGCAAGGGCCGCGTGCTGCGCGATGAAAGCGGCCGCGTGAGGCGGCTGATCGAGGAGAACGACATCGCCGCCGAAAAGGACGAGCTGGCGCGCCAGGCCTTGCACAACCTGACTGAGGGCAACTGCCCTCTTTACGCGATCCGGGCCCGCCGGCTCAAGCGCCTGCTGGCGGTTCTGACCAACGACAACGCCCAGGGGCAGTATTACATCACGGACATGATCGCCGCGATCAGCGCCGAGGGCGGCGAGATCCGCACCATCACCACCCGGCCGGCCGAGCCCGAGTACGACCTGCTCTGCTCGGATGTCACCAAGCCCATGGACCTGGCCCTGCTGGAGCAGGTGCTGGCCGCCCGCGAGGCCGGGCCGGCGGCGGACGACGGCGTGGAGGCGGCGGCCCTCGCCATCGAGAGCGGCCATCCCCCGGGGCAGGTGGCGTCGATCGTGCGGCAGCTGGAGGAGCTGGCGGCCGGCATCGCCCGGGAGAAGATCGGCTTCCGCCATGCGCTTCCCCTGGGCATCGGTATGTCGGGCGGGCGGTTGCGCCTGGCGTTCATGCATCCCGACATGGGCCGCTTTTACGGACCCGCCTGGCAGATGCCGATCGGCGCGGGATCGGCGGAGGGCAACGAGCAGATTGTCATGCTGGTACAGGGGGCGGACGACCAGCGGCTGCACCTGTATCCCATGGACCCGAAGTACCGGGAGAGCGTCAACGACCTGCCGTCCGACGCGGATGTGATGTACCCGGGCGAAGGCATTGCCGACATGCACACGTACGAGGCGTTCGGCACGCGCATGAGCGAATCGCTCCTGCTTTCGCTGGGCTACTTCAGCGACGCCGAGCTGGAGGAGCGCCGGCGGCGGAGCCAGCCCCTGCCTCCCCCGTCCCTGTGGGTGGGGAACAACATGCGCCGGCCGTTTGCGCTGGTGGGGAACGCCATTGCCTCCATGCGCACCCTGCGCACCGGGCACCTGGGGCTGCGGGTGCAGGAAGTCCTGGGGCGCGAGAACTTCAAGGGGCTGAAGGTTGTGTGTACGGGCGGCATTCCCAAGGGCGGCTTTTCAAGCTCCTCGGCGCTGACGGTGGCGGTGAAGAACGCCCTGAATGCGCTGTATGACCTGGGCATCCCGGCCGACCTGCTGGTGCACCTGGCTTGCCAGGCGGAATATGGAACCGGGGTGCGGGCAGGGTCGCTGGACCAGGCGACGGAGCAGAAGGGGCGGGTCGGCCAGGGGGCGCTGATCTCCTCCAACCCGCGCGATCACTACTGCATTCTTGGAACGTTTCCCGTGCCGGCGGAGCGGTTTCGCATCCTCTTTCCCTTCAGCGTGGAGCGGGATCGGGAGGCGTGGCGCTGGTCCTGGGGCTTTTTCGGCGAATCGGTCAGCGGGTCGAAGCTGACGGCCGGAGAGTGGCGCAAGCTGACCGGCAAGGCCGCCGAGCTGGCCGCCGTGCTGGTCCGGCTGCCGCTGGACACGAGCTTTTTCAAGCGGATCGAGGGGGACCTGCTGAAGGCGGGGCTGCTGAGCCCGGAGAACCGGGCCTGGGTGGCTGGCCTGCTGCGCCAGCTTCCGTTGAGAATCGGTCGCGCGGAGCTGAAAGCGCGGGTGATGGCGGAGCGGGCGTGGTATCGCGACCAGCTGGCCGCCCACGAGAAGCTGGATCTTCCGGCCGCCGAGCGGAAGGCGGAGACGGCGCTGGAGTCGCTGTTCGACGGCTGGCGCGAGCCGGAGGGCGGCGTGCCGCTGAGGGCCATGCTGGCCTATTTGTTCGGCGAGGTGGCGAAGAACGGCTGGCTGGTACATCATCCGGAGTCGTGGATTCAAAGCGTTCAGCATTCGCAGCTGGGCGATCGCTGCGTGGAGCTCGACCCGGCCCGGCTGCCGTCCCGCGGGGAGATGGAGCGGGAGTGCGAGTGGGAGCGGGGCGCGGCGGGGCCGGCCCGCATGGCGCTGTGGCTGGAGCGCTTCGGGGCAAGGCCGTTCGATGTGGACCGCGGCCTGACCGACGAGGCGCTGGCGGCGCCTGCGGAGTTTTACCGGCTGCCCGGCTCCAACTTCTTCCGCGGGCTGGCGCTGATTGACCTGGCCGAGGCCATGCTGCGGCGGGCGTTCGGGGACGACGCGATCGCGGTGCGCGTGAACGCGGCGGGGCAGGGCGATTTCTTCCAGGTGCATGTGGATACGCACAAGGCGGATCCGCTTGAGGTGAAGGAGTTCATCCGGCGGGCGTTTTACAATCGCTTCGGCCTGGCGCCGGATCCGGAGTTCGTGGAGCCGCATCCCGGCGGCGGGGCGTTTGGCGTCCGGCTGGCCCGCTACGAGGCGCTGCCCGATTTGATCCGCCGGCTGAAGAAATAGCGGATAGCGGATAGCGAAGGTGGATAGTGAAGGTTGCCAGAGGCCGTGGCCGTTTGGTATTGTCAAAGTTTACTCACACAGCAAGAGGCGCCATGAAGTTAGTTGAAGCGATTTTCAAGAAGCGCATGTATCTGTCCCGCGTGATGGGTGCGTTCGGCGTCGTGGCGTATGTGTTCATGGCGTCGATCTGGTCCGAGCGCCAGGGCGGGCTGGCGGCGGCTTTCTCCTTTGCCGGCATGCTGCTGGTGGCGGCGGGCGTGGTGGGGCGGGTGTGGGCGCTGAGCTACCTGGTGGGGAAGAAGAGCAAGAGCCTGGTCACGGAGGGCCCGTTTTCCCTGTGCCGCAATCCGTTGTACCTGTTCAGTTTTCTCGGCATGCTGGGAGTCTGCCTGCGCACCCAGACGCTGGCCATTCCGCTGGTGGTGATGCCCCTGTTCGCCCTGGTTCATTTGCGCAGCGTGCGCAATGAAGAGGCGAAGTTGCGGGCTATGTTTGAGGCGGAGTTCGATGCCTACGCCGCGCGCATCCCGCGGTTCATCCCGTCCCTGGCCCAGTTCAAGGAGAGCGAGATGCTGTCCGTGAATGCCGTCCTGTTCCGGAAAGGGATCACGGAGCTGACGATGTTTTTCCTGATCATGGGCTTTATCGAACTGGTCGCGGCGCTTCACCGCACGGGCGTGGTGCCGACGGTGTTTTGGCTGTATTGACAGGCAATTGGCGGAGGGCATCCGCAGGTTATTGTCAGCTATTAGCTATTACTATCCGCTATTTTCTATCTCTTCGGCCAATCCTGCGCCTCGCCGGCCAGGAGGGCGCCCCAGGTTTCGCGTGCTTTCTGCAGCGCCTTGGCGCGATGGGAGATGGCATTTTTCTCGGCGTCGGACAGTTCCGCAAAGCTGAGGGTGTGGCCATCGGGGACGAAAAGGGGGTCGTAGCCGAAGCCGTGGGAGCCGCGGGGGGCGGCGAGCATGGAGCCGGGGCAGGCGCCCTCGACCACCTGGCCGCGGCCCGTGGGGCTGCATAGCGCGATGGCGCAGCGGAACCGGGCGCGGCGGTCGGCGGTGCCGGCCAGATTTTTCAATAACAGCGCATTGTTGGCGGCGTCGTTGGAGGGCTCGCCGGCGTAGCGGGCGGAGCGGACGCCGGGGGCGTTGCCGAGGGCGTCCACTTCGAGGCCGGAATCGTCGGCGAGGGTCCAGAGCCCGGCGGCGAGGGCGGTGAGCATGGCTTTTTTGATGGCGTTGGCTTCGAAGGTGGCGCCGTCCTCCACGATGTCGGGAAGCGGATGGGGCCATTCGCGCGGGCTGACGATTTCCAGTCCTGGAATGTTCAGGATGGCGCGGATTTCGCGCAGCTTATGAGAATTGCCGGTGGCGATTAGCAGTTTCATATAGGGTGGCTTGCCATCCGTAGCTCGAGCGCCGAAGGAGCGAAAAGCGAAGGATGGTGCTCGAGGGGGACTTGAACCCCCGCCTTTAGTCAATATCCATGTGGGCCCCGGGGGGATGGACACGGGTATGGACACCTGTTTCTAGGCTGCCCCTCGAACTGCGTGAACTCGTTTACGCATGGGACACGCTACCGGCATCCGTCCGGGTGACGGTGCTCGCCCTGGTGCGAGGCACTGGAAGGACTCTACCACGACAGCGGGGGCATGGCAAATGATAGGATACATTATGGTGCCTGAGGGGAATAACCGCCCCGCTCGACGCCGAGGCGGAGGGCGCGGCAGTAAAAGCAGCTGCATGCCCCGTTCCGGCCAAGACTGACGAGCGGATTGGCGCGGTTGACGGCCACGCTGATGTCGGCCATGGCGCGTGCAGGACCGAGATAAGCCGTGCCGTCACCGAGGGTGGCGGAGCGCATGACTCCGGTTTTCAGGAGCGGGTTCACCAGGGTTTTCTCGAAATGGTCTGAGTGCCAGGGCGCCTGCGGTTGCACGGCCACGCGCCGTTTGCCCGCCGTGTCCCTGAGGTGCACGACGAGCGCCGGCTGCGGCACTCCGGTCCACGCTTCGCCAACGTGGAGGATCGTCGCGCTTCCAACCGGACAGAGCAGCAGCACATCGCCACCGGCATCGTAGAGCTTCCCCCAGAATCCGTCGCGAGCCATGGGGGCCGAGACCGGTTTCGACAGGCGGGTCAGCGCGCGGGCGGCGGGGCCCACGGCGGCGACCGAGTGGGTCGGATGCGCGCTGCGGATCACGCCGGGATGACGGAGGAAATACTCGCTCACGGCGCCCAGGACCGAGGGCGAGCGCCGCGGATCGAACGGCTCGGCTCCGAGCACGCTGAGCGAGTGCGTCGGGATGCACAGCGTTCCGTCCGGCCCCAGCGCCTCCAGGAGCGCCTTCACCAGCGTGGGCGGTCCCCCTGGAATGTAGCCGAACTGGCTCAGCGAGGACTGCACGCACAGGATCGAACCGCGCCTTACGCCGATGGCCTGGAAGGCCCGGCCCAGAACCTCCGCATCCAGGAGGGGCCGCAACCGGGCCTTTCCGGTTCTGACCAGATAACGGGTCAGCGCCAGCGCCTTTTGAAACTCCACCGCCACGCCCTGCCCCTGGAGTTCATCCACGGCCCCGGCCAGGGTGGACTTGCCCCGCAGACGCGCGGCCAGCAGCCACGCCCAGGCTGCGGTCGCCCATTGCGGCGTCAGGCCCAAGGATTCCGCCAGATCCGCGCGCGCGGCCGGCGAGGTGTGATCCTCGAAGGAGAGAAAACCGCGGAAGGTCACCTGGGGAACCAAGCCCTTGGCTTCGCGCCGCGCCCGCATCGCCGCCGGGGAATCGTTCCCGGGGCTTGGGCGCGGCGACGGCAGAGACGCGATCAGGGTTTCGAGCCGCCGGCGATCCTCGACCGCGGGCCAGCATCCGGATCCGCGACGCACGCCGGCCCGGTAGAGGTCCGCCGGCGAGCGCCAGTCTCCGAACAACTTCGGATGGCCCAGGACCGAGCGCAGGGAGGCCAGTTCGGCTTTGGCTCGGGCCTGGATGGCCGGCGCCTCGGAAGGCCGCGCACGCAGGCTGTCCGCGGCGCGCCGGGCCATACGTCTCGCGAGCCCAAGGGCTTGCCGGTTGTCGAGATGTGTCGCCGCATGCAGGAACGCCGTCGTGGTCACGCCCGACCAATGAATGAC
>CAXNFL010000030.1:0-12920 GCA_964201555.1 Kiritimatiellia bacterium | reverse complement strand
CATTATGCCGAGCCCGTTACGAATGAGTCGCTCGCCGCCCTGTTCCGGCTAAGCCCCAACTACCTGAACAGCCGTTTCTCGAAACGGGAGGGGCTTGGTCTTCACGCCTATCTGCTTCGGCGACGCCTTGACGTGGCGGGAGCGCTCCTGAAGGCCAACCCGATGTCGGTTAAGGAAGTCGCCTATCGCGTGGGCTTTTCCGATCCGCTTTACTTCAGCCGGCTTTATCGGAGACGGTTCGGACAGCCGCCTTCCTCGGCAAGAGGGAACGCCTGACCCGGATCATCTCCGAGTCACCTGCAGGGTTGGGATCCGGTAGCTTTCCGCAATGCGGGCATTGGCCTCTTTCAGTGTGGCGGCTTCCAGAGCCAGATCCACGTCGCGGCCCAGCAGGCGGAGGCGGGTGATGGCGCCATCGCGCTCGCGGAGGCGGACGATGTCCCGCAGGCTTTGAACGGGCTCGCCATTGACGGACGTGATGACCTCATCCCGGAAATCCTGGTAACCCACATTGATGGAGTCGGGCAGGACGCCGGACAGGATGGGAATCCGCTCGCCGTTGGGCGCCTCTTCGTCGCCCCGGGTCAGGTAAAAATGCACCAGCCGGGGGTTGGCCCGGGAAATCCAGTCGTAGCCCTCCGCCCGCAGGTAGTCGCCGGACAGATCGCGCATGACCATGCCGCCTTCCACCAGGTAGGGGGCCTGGCCGTCGTCGCGTTCGGGCACGCGTCGGAGCAGGGCGCTTCGCGCCGCGAGCCGGATGACCGCCTGTGTTTCCACCCCGTTCCGAACGAACGCGATGGGAATGGAGTCGCCTGGCCGGCAGGCGGTGACGAGCGCGGGAAAGGGAATCCGGCCCAGCGCGGGATCATCGTAAAACCCCTGCTGATCCAGCGGAAATCCGCTCCAGGTCAGAAGGACATCGCCCGGCAGGAACACGGAAGCCGCCTCGGTGCCGAGCGTGGTGGAGATGATCTGGACCCCGTGATCGCCTTCGGGCGCGCGCAGGTACCGTCGCTTGGCGGGGTCGGGCAGGGGCTTCCAGGAAATGCCGGCAACCGGCATGCCAAGGTAGTTGGTGCGCGAGGCGTCTTCGACGAAACGCTTGAGCACGCGGCCCGGATAAAGCAGTCCGAGCTTGCTGGCGCGGTCATAGGAGACGGTCAGTCCGGCCAGGCGGCCTTCCTGAATGATGGGGAGCCCCTGGCCATTGAGGGGAATGTCGGCCAGGAACTGGAGCGTCAGCAGGGCGGGCGCGTCCTCGGCGGGCGCGTTCATGGAGGCGCGCAGAATCTGGGCGGTGCCTTCCTGAAGGATGCCGCCATCCTCGAACTGGACGAAGGTGCCTCTGGAGCCCGGGAAAGGCAGGGCGGCGAACTCAATCGGCACGGGTTGTTCGGGAAGCGTGGCCGCGGTGATGTCCAGCAGCGCCAGGTTCATCTCCCGGTCGGCGCGGAGAACGGCGGCGGGGTAGTAGCGGGCGCTTCCGGCGGGCCGGATTTCAACGAGGGTGGCGTCCCGGACGAGTTGATCGGTGGTGATCAGGCGGTTTGAGCTGATCACGATGGCGTAGCCCGCGCGTTTTTCGGGAGCGCTCTTTTTCCAGGGCTGTTCGGCGTCGTAGCGCTGGGCGGTGACGCGAAGCGCATAGAGGGAGCGGCGCCAGGAGGGCGCGGCGGCGGGGGCCGGGTCGGCGGCCTGGGCCGACAGGGCCGCGGCCAGGAAGGCGAGGAGGAGAAGGGGGAGTGCTTTCATGGTTTCACCGGTCCGGTGTAGGCGGCGGCGGGGACGCCGTAGGCGGCGAGCAGGGCGGGTTCGGTGAGGGCGGCTTCGGCGGCGTCGAGCACGAGTTCGTCCTTGCGGTGCCGGAAACGGAAGACATGGAATCCGTTTAGCGGTTCGCGCAGGGCGGCCGTGAGATCGGCGAGCTGGCGGATGGGCTTGCCGTTGACGGCGGCGACTTCGGCATAGAGGAACGCATCGGCATAGGCATTGAGGGGATGAGGCAGCCGGCGCAGGAGGATGACGCGCTCATCCTGGTCGCGGACGAGGGCGTCTTCCCGGCCGAACACCCAGTCGTAGAGCAGGTGCTGGGTGTCGGGCGTGCCGAGCTGCTTCGCGAGGCCGGTCAGCAGCTCCCGGGTGAGGGGGGCGAAGACAAGGCCGCCGGCGATGGCGTAGCGGGGGCGCACGTCGTAATTCTGGCGGAAGAGGAACGCATCGGAAGGCGGGCGCAGCGGGACGGTGACCGTCTGGAGCGTGTTGCTGCGCCAGACGTCGAAGCGGAGGCCCTCGCCGGCCTGTTTCCGTTCCAGCAGCTCCACGTATTCCATGGGCACATTCCTGATGCGGATGGACCCATCGTCGGCGATGGGCACGCCGTCGATGGAGAGCAGCACATCCCCGGGGAAGAGGTGGCCGGCGGCGCTGCCCAGCGGGTCCACGCGGTTCACGGTGATGCCCGTCCGGGCGGGGGGCAGCCCCAGCGCTTTCCGAAGGGCCGGGTTCCGCGTTTCCAGATGATCGACGCCCAGCTCGGGATAGCCGTCGTAGCGGCCGTCGGCGATATCGTCGAGGAAGTGGCGGATCACCGGGATCGGAATGGCGTAGCCGATGTTCTGCGCCGCCTGGATGCCCTGGAAGGCCACCCCCGCGATGCGGCCGTTAAAGAGGACGGGGCCGCCGCTATTGCCGGGGTTGATGGCGGCGTCCACCTGCAAGACGAGGTGGCTGTCGACGGCCGTATGGGCGTAGATATTGTAGTCGATGCGCGAGACGACACCGCGCGTCAGCGACAGGCGGTTTCCGCCCATGGGGTAGCCGATCACGATCACCTGCTCATCGAGGCTGGGGAGCGAGGCGCTGAGTTTCAGCGGTTCAGCCTCCAGCCAGAAGCCCGGGTCGTCGACGTCGAGGACGGCCAGATCGCAATCATGCCCGGCGAAGGCCACATGGGCCCGGCGGGGGCGGGGGTCGCCCTCGCGCTCCACTTCGATGAAGCGGGCATCGGAGATGACGTGGGCATTGGTCAGGATCCAGCGTTTACGCCCTTCCTGGATGACAAAGCCCGAGCCGCCGGATTTGGAGAAACCGGTGTCCTGCCAGGGAAGGGCGAAATCCGGCCTCTGGCCGGTGACCGTGATCTTGACGACGGACTGGGCGAAATCGGCAGCCTGCGCCCAGACGGCGAGCGCCGCCCAAAGGGCGCTCGAGGCAAAGAGTCGGAATGACACGATAGGGCGCTCCAGCGTTAGAACAACAGGTTCAGGGCGGCGGCGAACTCAACGTCGTCGAACCGGAAATCGCCCAGTTTCCCTAGGCGATTGAGATCATAGACGGCGAGGCCCGTGAGGGACAGGTGTTGGCTGATCGGGAACTCCAGCCCGGTCAGGATCGTCCAGTAGACGTCCGTCCAGTCGTCGTCTCCGGAGGAACGGGACATGTACGTCTTGTCGATCCCCAACCCGGCAAGGAAGATTTTATCCTTGATCATCAGGTTGAGAAAAGGGGTGACGGCGTAGTCAATGTCGCTATCGGACCCCGCGTCGGGCGTATAGAGGGCGCCGATCTGCCAGTAGCCCATGGTGTCGCGGATTTCATAGGCCGCGCCATAGCCGAAGTCGCCGTTGGCGAAGGGGCGGTCCTCAAAGTTCTTGTGCGTGCCGAATTGGCGGACCTGGCCGCTCACGGCTTGCTGGAGGGCCATCGCCGGGGAGGCCAGGGCGAGCCCGGCGAGGAGGATCAAGGTGAGGCGGGCGCGTTGAATCATGTCCGGTCCTTTCTCAGCATTACGGGTGTCGACTATACTGGATAATTTTCTCATGTTGAAGCCCTGTAATCAAGACAAAATCAGCCAATAATGCTTGTCGGTCCCTCTGTAATTGGTTACTCTTCTGACGCAGATCTCGTCAGAATGTATTGACTTTAGAGGTGGTTATGGCTTGGGAACTGGGTTTTGCGTTGATTAATCCCTACACGATCGCCAAGTCTCGGACGGGCGGCGTGATCGGGCGGCTCATCAGTCGCACCGGGTTGTCGCTGGCGGCGGCGCGGATGTTTGGCCCCAGCCAGGAGCTGGTGGACCGGTATGTGGATTCGCTCGAAGCCTCTTCCCACAACGAGCCGGAGATTGCCCGCATGCTGGCCCAGTATGTGCGTAAGAACTACTCCCCGGATCCGGTGACGGGTCAGCGGCGGCGGGTGGTCCTGCTGCTGCTGGAGGGGGAGAATGCGATTCAGAAAATCCGAGAGGCCACCGGGCACGTCAAGTCCGGCTGGATGAACGGGGAGACGATCCGCGACACCTATGGGGATTACATCCTCGACGAGGCGGGCAATCTGAAATACTTCGAGCCCGCCGTCCTGGTGGCGCCCAACGAGCAGCGCGCCGCCGAGGTGGCCCGGCTCTGGGCCGAGTATTCCGAGCAGGACGGGGGCGTCATCGGTGCCGCCGTGGATGTGCCGAACGTCGAGGGGATGCAGAGCACGCTGGTGATGATCAAGCCCGAGAACTTCCGGATGGCCACGGCGCGTCCGGGCCATATCATCGACCTGTTGTCCCGCTCGGGGTTGAGGATCATCGGGATGCGCAAGTTTTCGATGACCGTGGCGATGGCGGAAGCCTTTTACGGACCGGTGCTGCCGATCCTGGAGGAAAAGTTCAAGTCGATCACCGGGGCGAAGGCGGGCGCGGCGCTTGAACAGGCGCTGGCGCTGCCCGTACCCGAGGACTTGAAGAGCCTGATCGGCGAACAGCTCGGCCCCGTCATGGGCCGGCGCCAGTTCGAGTCGATCATCGAGTTCATGACCGGGTTCAAGCCTTCCGAAGTGGCCGAGGCCGACAAGCACAAGGCGGGCTCCCAGAGTTGCCTGGCCCTGGTTTACCGGGGAATGAGCGCCGTCGAAAAGATCCGGTACCTTCTGGGCTCGACGGATCCGGCCAAGGCCGAACCGGGCTCCGTGCGGCGCGAATACGGAAGCGACATCATGGTCAATGCGGCGCACGCCTCCGATTCCCCCGAGAATGCGATTCGCGAAATTGGTATTGTCAATGTGGCTCAAGATACGATCAGGGAGTGGGTGCAGAAATATTATGGAAATTAATCCCCGAGTAGCAGCGATCGCTCCGTCCGTCACTCTGGCGGTGGATGCCAAGGCCAAGGCCCTCCAGGCGGCGGGCCAGAGTGTGTGCGGCTTTGGAGCCGGCGAGCCCGACTTCGACACCCCGGAGCACATCAAGGAAGCGTGCCTGAAGGCCTTGAAGGACGGCAAGACGAAATATGCGCCGAACGCCGGTCTGCCCGATCTGCTGGCCGCCATTTCGGAGAAGCTGAAGCAGGAGAACGGGATCGCGTACGGAACCGATCAGATCCTGGTCAGCAACGGGGCCAAGCACTCGCTGTACAATCTCTTCATGACCCTTCTGCGCGAAGGCGACGAGGTGCTGCTGCCGGCGCCGTACTGGGTCAGCTATCTCGAGATGATCCGCATGGCGGGCGCTGTTCCCGTTTTGGTTACGGCGGGCGAGTCGCAGGCGCTGAAGGTCGTCCCGGCGCAGCTGGAGAAGGCGATCACCCCCCGGACCCGCGTGCTGGTGCTGAACAGCCCGTCCAACCCCACGGGGGCGGTCTATAGCGAGGCGGAGCTGCGCGCCCTGGCCGCCGTGGCGGTGAAGCACAACCTGACGATCGTGTCGGATGAAATTTACGAGCGCATGTGCTACGACGGGGTCACGCCGTTCAGCGTGGCGTCGATCGGGCCGGAGGTTTACTCGCGCACGATCACGATCAACGGATTCAGCAAGCCGTACGCCATGACCGGCTGGCGGCTGGGTTATGCGGCGGGGCCCAAGAATGTGATCCAGGCGGCGGGCGCGTTCCAGAGCCACAGCACCTCGGCGCCCAACACGTTCGCCATGTACGGCGCCGTGGCGGCGCTGCGGGGGCCCCAGGAGTGCGTGGCCCGCATGGTCAAGGCTTTCGACGAACGCCGGCATTATCTATACGACCGGCTGACGGCCATGAAGGGGCTGACCTGCGTCAAGCCGTCCGGCGCGTTCTACATGTTCCCCAACATCCAGTCATTCGGCTTGGATTCCCTGGCTTTCGCGGCCCGCCTGCTTGAGGCGGAAAAGGTCGCGGTGGTTCCGGGCGCGGCGTTTGGGGCGGATGCGAACATCCGCCTGTCCTATGCCTGTTCCATGGACAACATCCGGGAGGGAATGGACCGGCTGGACCGGTTTCTTAAGAAAATCTGAATTGGGCGAGGCGGGACTCGAACCCGCAAACCTTGCGGCACAAGATCCTAAGTCTTGCGTGTCTGCCAATTTCACCACTCGCCCGCGTTCGATTCGTGTTTGAGAATAACAGGAAGGATCGTATCGTGCCATATAAAGTATTCAATTCCGACGAGGCAGCGGCTTACCTTCATGTGCCGCGGGAAGCGCTCGATCGCCTGGTTAAGAACAAGGAAGTTCCCTTTCAGGTTCAAGCCGGCCGGGTTGTCTTTACACGCTACGATATTGACGCCTGGGCCTCCCAGCGTATCCTGCGGTTGTCCGGCGAGAAGCTGGACGAATATCACCAGGCGGCGTCCGTGGAACGCCATGGCATGGTGATGCCGTTGTTGGTCCAAGCCCCCTGGGTCGAGCCCAACCTGAAATCGCGGACCGCCAGCTCGGTGTTGCGCGACATGGTCAAGGTGGCTGAACGTTCCCAGAAAACGTGCGATTCCCCGCAGTTGCTGAAGCTGCTGGAGGAGCGTGAAGAGCTGTGTCCCACCGCCATCCCCGGAGGGCTGGCCCTGTTGCATCCCCGGCAGCATGCGCCTTTCATGTTCATGGAGACGTTCATGGCCGTGGGCCGGACCGCTTCCGGCGTCCCTTTCGGAGCGCCTGACGGCGAGCTGACCGATATCTTTTTCCTGATCTGCTGCGGGGATGACCGAGCCCATCTTCATACCCTGGCCCTGCTGTGCGCCATGTGCCAGAAGACGGCCCTGCTGTCCGGGATCCGCGAGGCCGGATCGGCCGCCGGGATCGTTGATGCGATCGTGAAATCGGAAGTCGAATTGTTGAAAAAACCTTAAGTCGTTTTGACTGATTGAACGCTGGCAGAGGAGTACGTTATGAGCGGCAAGACCACTGATTTTGACTGTAACCGTTTAATCGCAACTCCGCGGGGCTTCGCCCGGACGCCCCGGGCGTTGCCGGGGTGCGTGCCGACGATCGCCATCACGCCGGTTGCGGATGGCCGCACCGGGGCGTATGAGGAGAATGTGGCGGGAACGTGGCGCATTGTCGAGAAGGTGCGCCAGTTGATCCTGGACCAGGTCCGCCTGCCGGATGGAACGCCGGTCCGCATTGTGACGGCGCCCGAGATCGTCTACGGCCCCCGTACGGCGGCCCTGGCCCAGGCGGCCTATGTCCGCGAAGGCGTGAGCGCCAATATCTGGGTCAGCCGGTCCTGGGCCTACAGCGACGAGCTGATGGGTGCGGCGATGGGCATCGGCTCTTCCGAGTGGCAGCAGGCCGCCTACGGCCTGAACCAGACGGACCGCCCGGGCGCGGTTTGGCTGAAGGCCTTCACGGCCGCCATGGACGAAAAGAAGCGTCCGATTTTCTGCATCTACAATCCCGACCTCGAGGATGATTCCGGCCCCCTGGCGCCCTACGTGGCGGAGCGGCTCCTCCGGTTCGCCCGGGCCGCGACGGCCGTGGCCGAAATGCGCGGCAAGAATTACCTTTCGCTGGGCTCGGCGTCCATGGGCATCATCGGATCCGATGTGCGGCGCAATCTCATGCTGCAGTACCTGGGCATGGGCACGGTTTCCTATGACATGGTGGGCGTCCGCGGCCGCATGGAGCGGGGCCTCTACGACCACGAGGAGCTGGAGCGGGCGTTCCGATTCATGAAATCCCGCTTTGCCTTCTCGTACGGGCAGGGTAAGCGCCCGCTGGGCAACGACGACCTGCTTCGCGATTCGCTCAAGATGACGCTGATCGTCCGCGATCTCATGATCGGCAACGAGAAGCTGGCCGATCCCGTCATGGGCCGGGCGCAGGGCTTCAAGGCCGATGTGGAATATGCCCAGGGGACCAACGCCATCGCCTCCGGCACGCAGGGCCAGCGGCAGTGGACCGACTTGTATCCGAACTACGACATGGCCGAGTCCGTGCTGAACAGTTCATTTGACTGGGACGGCTTCCGCTCTCCATTTGTCGTGGCCACCGAAAATGACAGCAAGAATGCCATCGGCATGCTGGTCGCGTTCCTGCTGACGGGCTCGGCCCAGCTGTTTGCCGATATCCGGACCAACTGGACGGCCGCCAGCATCAAGAAGGCCACGGGCAAGGATGTCAGCAAGATTTGTCCCGAGGGGCTGATTGACAAGCGCAACTCCGGGGCTGGCGCCCTGGATTATGCGCTGGACGTGTTCAAGCTCGTGCCGGGCGGCAAGGGCAAGTCGGTTCAGGAGGTCATGGCCGCGATCAAGGCGGATCCCAAATTGCAGAAGAAGCTGATGGAGCAGGCCATCAAGGGCACCACCTACATGGCCGCCGCGCTGCAATATTTCCCGGGCGACGGGCTGTCCAGCCACTACCGGACCCCCGGCGGAATCCCCATGACGGCCTACCGGTACAATTGCGTGGGCGACCGCTTGACCTGTTCCGTGGTGGAAGGGGAGACCGTGGAGCTGCCTGTGACGGTGGCCGATCACATCAGCCGCGTGACGGACAAGACCTGGCCGGAAACCTATTGGAAGCCGGACGGGATGAGCTCCTTCGAGTACATGTCCCGCATCGGCCCCAACCACGATGCCAATTCGTTTGGCCGGATCGGGGCGGACATGGTGACGTTGAACGCCATGTTGCGCATTCCCGTGGATATGCACAATGTGGACAAGAAGTCCATCTTCCGCCCGACGCTCTGGGACCGGTTTGGCGGGGATGATTTCCGCGCCTGCGAAGTCCTGGGCCCGGTTTACTCTTAAACCCCGCCGAACGCGGACAGGCCGCCATCGACGGCCAGGGTGGCGCCGGTGACAAAGCCGGCGCTATCCGATAGCAGCCAGAGGGCGGGGCCCGTCAGATCGGCGGGTTCCCCGAATCGTCCGGCCGGCGTGTGGGCAATAATGCGGCGGCCGCGCTCGGTCGGTTGGCCGGTATGTTCCTCGGTCAAGAGGAACCGGTTTTGCTCGGTCAGGAAGAATCCCGGCACCAGCGCGTTGACGCGCAAGCGGGGTGAATACTCCTGGGCCAGGTGGACGGCCAGCCACTGGGTGAAATTGGTGACGGCGGCTTTGCCGGCCGAGTAGGCCACGCTGCGGGTGAGCGGGTGCAGGGCGCCGTAGGAAGAAAGATTCAGGATAACGCCCGCATGCCGATCCGCCATGAGACGGCCGAAGACCTGGCAGGGCAGCAGTGTGCCCAGCAGATTCAGGTCAAAAACGTGGCGGACGGCCGCTTCTGGAAGATCGAAAAAGGAGCGGTCGGGGGCCGTGGTGGCATCCTTGCGCGCGCCTCCGGCGGCGTTGACAAGAAAATCGATCCGGCCGTGTTTGGCTTGGATCCGGGCGGCGAGGGAGAGGAGTGCCTCTTTGTCGAGCACGTCGGCCTGGGCCGCTTCCGCATGCCCGCCGGCTTCCCGGATAGCCTGGGCGGCGGCTTCCGCCGCCTCGGGACGGCTCCGCCCGACGAGCCAGACGGCCGCTCCGGCCTCTCCGAGGGCGCGGGCGATGGCGCCCCCGAGAACACCGCTGCCACCGGTGACAACCGCCACGCGGCCGGTAAACTCGAGCGGATTCGGAATCATCCCTTCGATTCCTGTCGCAGTCTCTTGATGCGATCGACGTGCTCGCGAGGCAGGCGGGCGCGGGTATACCAGTTCAGGGCGATGGCCTCCAGCTGATCCCAATCGGATTCCGTCGGGGACGGATCGTAGACCCAGGCTTCTTCGTCGGACCGCTTCCATTGCCAGCGCAGGCCTTTGCCATGGAAGGAGACCCGGACCTCCCGTTTGACGCCGTCTTCGAGCTTTTCTTTCCAGCACAGTAGTTTTCGCATGTTCGCTCCGTAATCGTTTTATCTTAGGTCAACGGATGCGCGAATGCAAGACAGGGTGCCGGTTCAAAAGCAAACATTCAAAAGCAAACCGTTGCGAAGGGTGGGCCGGGGATGTTAGGATGCGTCATTTACTATAGGGAGAACCATCATGCTGCGACTTGTTAAAAAAGAGCACATTATCCGGGTTGAAACCGCCGGCGCCGATTTCGAATGGGATCTGGCCCGGGGCGCCCAGCTGACCGCCTGCGTGCTCAAGAACCGCCAGGCTGTTCATTCCCTGTTCGGGAAGACACCGGCGCCGAACTTGACGCTCACGCTCGGCGACCGGAAGATCAGCCTGGCCGATGCGCCGGCCGAGGCCAGCATCCTGCGTGAAGACGCGCAGTGCATCGTGTTCACAACCAAGAGCGTGATCGGCGGCGGCCTTTTCAGCGTTGAGCAGCGTTATGAAGTGTTCCGCGAAGGCGTTGTTTTCTGCGAGTTTTCCGTCACCTTGGAAGCCGGCAAAACGGTGGTGATCCGGCGGGCTGAAATGGGCTTTGCGATTGCCATGGAGGGGGTCAAGCAATTCCGGGGGAATGCGATCACCCGGGATCCCTATCCAAAGCAGGACGTGACGACCGTGCACATCCTGAGCGAGGCGAAGGTGGGCCTGCTGCGGGAGGAGCGGATCGAAAAGCCGCACGTGATGCCCCTGATCGGCGCCGATCTGGGATGGGCGGAGTCGCGTTATTATTCCAACCGGGTGGAGTTTGTGCTGGAGGACTCCACCTCGTTCGGGTCGGGGCTGGTGGGGAAGACGAGGTCCACGGCCGGACTGGACGGCAAATCGTGGAATGTGTCCTATAGTTTGCGGGAGGATGGCGAGCAGGTTCTCCAGGCGCCTTTCTTTTATCGCAATCGTTGGGCGCTGCTTTGCGGCTCGGCCCGCCGGGAGAGCGGCGAGGGAGCCGATCGCGCGCTGGCCAACAACAGCCTGGCCGCGCGCATCTGCCATGTCATGTATCCGTATGTTCGCGGCGCGCAGGAGTGGCCGTGGTGCAGTGTGCCCGTTCGGCAGACGTTCTACCAGGACGTCCAGCTGGCCAAGGAGAATCCGACGCTGGAGCAGGTGGATGAGGCGGCCGCGCTGGGGTGCAACCTGATGATCATCCACCAGTTCTGGATGACCAATGGCGGCAGCAACGGCGAGCCGTGCGCCGAATACAAGGCCTTCGATCCCGCCTGGATGAAGTCCTTTATCGGTCGGGCCCACGACAAGGGCATGCGGGTGCTGCTGTATTGCCGCGGCATTGAGCGGTATTCCATGTACAGCGACTTTTTTGAGCAGTATCTGCGCAAGGATTGGGATGGTGTTTACATGGACTGGGCCACGCCCGCGGCCATGGGATTCTGCAAAACCTCGGCGATGCATTTTTCGGCCTATGACTATTTCATGTTCACCCGGGCCATGCGCAACCGGGTTGGCGATCGCGGGGTCATGATTGCCCACAGCTCGGTGCAGACCTATCTTTCGCAGGCGTCGTTCGATTCGGTCGTCTGCGGGGAGTTCTCCGTCATGCATTCCGGATTGCTTTCGACACCTGAAAAGAGCGCCAGCTTCGCCATGCAGGGCGGATGCGGCATCAACCTGATCGCCGGCAATTCGGCCGATCGGGCCGTTTTCTCGAGCCAGCGGTCGGCCGGATTCGCGGCGGGCATGGGCTATTCCGCGCATCCCTTCATGGAACCGGGAAAATCGTTCACCGAGGCGAGCGGCTATATGCACGCCTTGTGGAACGTCTGGCGGGCGTTGGGCTCGGATCCGGTACGTTGTTTCAATCCCGCCACGGGCGACAGCGCCGTTGCCACCTGGCAGGGCAACCTGCATCCGGTGGTTTACCAGGCGCAGAACGGTTCCATCCTGGTGACCGTCGCCAACCTGGGCGAGGAAGAGGTGACGGGCGATGTGACGGTGGATTTGAAGGCGCTCGGCCTGCATGAGGGGTGCGCGCTGGTGCCCCTGGCCATCAAGGGGACGCATCCCATTGCCGTACGGGGCAACCGGCTGGTGGTGGAGAAGATGCCGCCCTATTTCTTCGCCGGCGCTGTTTGCCGGGTCTAGGGGGCTGGGGGAAGTGGCATGATTGTTCTGGATACGGGCTTGATGGAGGGGCAGGTTCTGCAACGGAACCGGCGCAACCTCGGCTCAGCGTCACTCGGGGGCATCTGCGACGCGGCGGGCGTTGTTGAGTGCCGCTTGCGCGGAATCAAGAAGAAGGGGTCATCAGCCTGGGCGCCTGCGGGAAAGGCTTCAGGAGGGCGGTTCAAGGCCGGCCTAAAGGCTATTCCAGCGGGTGGCCCTTACCGGGCCGACTTCCGGATCCGCGGAGGGGGAGGCGCCCTTAGCAATGTCTTGTTTTATGTGGGTGATGTCTGGTTTATGGCCGGGCAGAGCAATATGCAGGGCAGCGGCAGCCTGTCCGAGGCGGTTTCCCCTCATCCCCAGGTGCGCTGCCTGTACATGAACGATATCTGGGGACAGGCGAAGGATCCCCTTCATTTTCCGGTCGGCGCCGTGGATCCTGTCCATCACCTGTTGAAGGGGCGCCCCGGGCCGCCTCCCCCGGATCAGGTGGCGGCGGAGTTTGCGGCCTTGACGAGGGGCGCCGGCGTGGGCATTCCCTTTGCCCGGCGCATGGCCGAGTGGACGGGTGTTCCGCAGGGGCTTGTGTCGTGCGCGCATGGCGGAACCCGGATGGACCAGTGGGATCCCGGCCGGCGGGATGAAGGCGGGCTCTCGTTGTATGGCGCCCTGATCCGGCGTTTCCGGAAATTGGGCCAGCCGGCGGCGGGCGTTTTGTGGTATCAGGGTGAA